>NZ_KB891147.1 GCF_000373365.1 Parafrankia discariae | reverse complement strand
GCGATGCGGCATGGGGTGTTGCCGCGGACGTTGCATGTGGATGCGCCGTCGCCGCAGGTGGACTGGTCGGCGGGCGCGGTGGAGCTGCTGACCGACGCTCGGCCGTGGCCGGCGGGGGAGGAGCCGCGGCGGGCGGCGGTGTCGTCGTTCGGGATCAGCGGGACGAACGCGCACGTCATCCTGGAGGAGGCCCCGGCCCAGCCGGAGGCCCCGGCCGCGGGCGCGTTCGAGGTGACCCCGGTCGTCCTGACCGCCAGGACCGACGCGGCGCTCGCCGACCAGGCCGCCCGGCTCGCCGCCGCCCTCGACACCGCTCCCGACACCGATCCGGCGTCCGCGTCCGCGCTCATCGACCCCGCGCTCATCGACGTCGCCTGGACGTCCGCCACCCGCGCCACGCTGCCGCGGCGGGCCGTCGTGCTGGCCGGGACCATCGGCGAGCTGCGAACCCACCTCGCCGTCCTGGCCGGCGAGCATGGGAAGTCCGCCGGCGGCGCCGGCCTGGCCCGCGGGACGGCGGCCGAGGGCCGCCTCGGTGTGGTGTTCACCGGTCAGGGTGCGCAGCGGTTGGGGATGGGCCGGGAGCTGGCCGCGCTGTTCCCGGTGTTCGCGGCTGCGTTCGGCGAGGTGTGCGAGCTGCTGGACAAGCATCTGGACCGGCCGTTGCGGTCGGTGATCGACGCCGAGCCCGAGCTGCTGGACCGGACGGGGTATGCGCAGCCGGCTCTGTTCGCGGTCGAGGTGGCGTTGTTGGCGCTGGTCCGCTCCTGGGGTGTGGACCCGGAGGTGGTGGCCGGTCATTCGATCGGGGAGGTCACCGCCGCGTATGCGGCGGGGGTTCTCGACCTGACGGACGCGGCCGCGCTGGTGGCGGCGCGGGGTCGGTTGATGCAGGGGCTGCCGGCGGGCGGCGGGATGCTCGCGGTAGGCGCGGCCGAGGCCGAGGTACTCGGCGCGCTCGCCGCGGCCGGGCTGGCGGTCGACCTCGCCGCGGTGAACGGCCCGGCGTCGGTGGTCCTCTCCGGCCCGCTCGACCTGATCGACCAGGCCGCCGTCGTCGCGGCCGGTCGTGGGTGGAAGACCGGGCGGCTGCGGGTGAGCCACGCGTTCCACTCGGCGCTGATGGAGCCGATGCTGGCCGAGTTCCAAGCGGTCGTGCGCGGCCTGCTGTTTCAGGAGCCGCACACCGACGCGGTCTCGACCGTCACCGGAGCCGAGGTCGGCCCGGGTGAGTGGTCGGACCCGGCTTACTGGGTGGCCCAGGTGCGCCGGCCGGTCCGCTTCGCCGACACGGTCGCGACGATGGCCGCCCAGGGCGTCACCCGGATCATGGAGATCGGCCCCGACGCCGTCCTCACCCCGCTGGTCGGCGACACCCGGCCGCAGGCCGTCGCCGTGCCCACCCTGCGCCGCGGCCGCGCCGAGAGCACGACCCTGCTCGCCGCGCTGGCCGCCCTGTTCGTCGACGGCACCGAGATCCACTGGCCGGCCGTGTTCGCCGACACCGGCGCCCGCACGATCGATCTGCCCACCTACGCCTTCCAGCACCAGCGGTTCTGGCTGGAGTCGGCGGCCGGCCCGGGTGACCTGACCGCCGCCGGCCTGCGCTCCGCCGAGCATCCGCTGCTCGGCGCGGCCGTGCTGCTCGCGAACGACGACGGCATGCTGCTCACCGGACGGCTGGCGGCACGGACGCCACCGTGGCTCGCCGAGCACACCGTGTTCGGCGCGGCCGTCCTGCCCGGCACCGCCCTGCTGGAGTTGGCGCTGGTCGCCGGTCGCCAGATCGGCGCCCCCGGCGTGGCCGAGCTGTTCCTGCACACGCCGCTGACCCTGCCCGACCATGACCACGGCGGCCTGCGTCTCCAGGTGATCGTCGCCCCACCCGGCGCGGACGGCCGCCGCCCGATCACCATCCACTCCCAGCCCGAGGACGACGACACCGCCGCCTGGACCGCGCACGCGTCCGGCGCGCTGGCCGCCGACGCCGGGACGGACGTCCACGGCGGTGCCGGCGGGGCCGGCGGAGCCGCGGAGGCCGAGCCGGGGCTGGTCGCCTGGCCCGCACCGGACTGGGCCGAGGTGCCGGTCGCGGACGCCTACCCGGCCCTCGCCGCCGCCGGACTCGACTACGGCCCCACCTTCCAGGGCCTGCGCCGGGTGTGGCGGCGCGGCGACGACGTCTTCGCCGAGGTGAGCACCCCGGCCGAGACCACCGGCTACCACCTGCACCCGGCCCTGCTGGACGCGGCGCTGCACGCGATCGGCGTCGGCGGCCTGGCCGGTGCCGACACCGTCCGGCTGCCGTTCGCGTTCACCGGCGTGCGGCTGCTCGGCCCGGCCGGCGCGCGGCTGCGGGTCCGGCTGGCGGGCGGCGACAGCCCGGACACGGTGCGCCTGTTCCTCGCGGACGGCTCCGGCTTCCCGGTGGCGATGATCGACGGCCTGACCCTGCGGCCCGCCGCCGCGGATCGCTTCGCCTCCGCCGGGCTCGCCGCGGACCGCCTGCTGTACGGGATCGACTGGGTCGACCAGCCGGTCCCCACCCTCCCCGACCGACTCGACGGCCGCGGCCGCGGTGACGGCCCCGGCGGCGGCACGGTGCCGTCCGGCTGGGTGACCGTCACGCCGGGCGCGCCGCTGCCGGCACCGGACGAGGTACTCGTCGTCGTCTGCACCGGGACGGGTGAGGACGCCGGGCAGCGCGGCGAGACCGGCGAGGCGGCCGGGGCGGACGGCGAGGAGCACGGCGGCGCGCTCGCGGTGCTGGTGCGGGAACGCTCCGCCGCACTGCTCGGCACACTGCAGGAGTGGCTCGCCGACCCCGGCCGGACGGACGGCCGGCTGGTGATCGTCACCCGCGGCGCCGTGGCGACGTCCGACGGCGACCCGGTCGCCGACCTGGCGGGCGCGGCGCTGTGGGGGCTGGCCCGGTCCGCGCAGTCGGAGAATCCGGGCCGCATCCAGCTGATCGACCTGGACGGTCCGGCCGACTGGTCCGTTCTGCACGCCGTGGTGGCCGCCGGGCTGCCGCAGGCCGCCGTGCGGGGCGGGGCGGTGCGCGCGCCGCGCCTGACCCGCCTCACACCGGCCGACCTGGCCGCCGACCCGCCGTCCGCCGCGGTCGGTGCGCCGGCGGCGGGGTTCGGCGCGGGCACCGTCGTGCTGACCGGCGCGACCGGCACGCTGGGGGTGGCGCTCGCCCGGCATCTGGTCGCCACGCACGCGGTGACGAAGCTGCTGCTGCTGTCGCGGCGTGGCCCGGCGGCGCCCGGCGCGGCCGGGCTCGTCGCCGAGCTGACCGCGGCCGGCGCCCAGGCCGACGTGGTGGCCTGCGACGTCGCCGACCCCGACGAGGTCACCGCCGCCCTGCGTGGCGTCGATGTGTCGGCGGTCGTCTACGCGGCCGGCGTCCTGGACGACGGGCTGCTCACCTCGCTGACGCCGCCGCGGCTGGCCGCGGTGCTGCGCTCGAAGGTCGACGGGGTGCTGAACCTGCGGGCCGCCACCGCCGGCCGCGACCTGTCCGCGTTCGTCCTCTACTCGTCGGCGGCCGGGGTGTTCGGCAACGCCGGCCAGGGCAACTACGCGGCGGCGAACAGCTTCCTCGACGCCTACGCCGGACGGCTGCGCGCCGCGGGCGTGCCGGCGGTCTCCCTCGCCTGGGGACTGTGGGACACCGAGACGGGCATGAGCGGCGCGCTCGACGAGGGCGCCCGGACCAGGCTGCGCCGCGGCGGTGCGCTGCCCCTGACGGTGGAGCAGGGCCTCGCCGCCTTCGACCGCTCCCTGGCCACCCGCCGCTCCCTCGTCGTGCCGCTGGCCCTGGACGTGCCGGCGCTGCGCGAACTCGCCCAGGCCGACGCCCTCCCCGAGCTGCTGCGCGGCCTGGTGCGGGTTCCGTCCCGGCCGGCGGCCCGCGCCGACTCGGCACTGGGCGGCCAGCTCGCCGCGCTGCCCGCCGCCGACCGGCTCCGGGCGGTGTCGGCGCTGGTCGGTGCACAGGTCGCCGGTGTGCTCGGCTACGCCTCCGCCGACGAGCTGGAGCCCGGCCGGGCCTTCAGTGAGCTGGGCTTCGACTCGCTGATGGCGGTGGAGCTGCGCAACCGGCTGGCGGCGGCCACCGGCCGGCGGCTGCCGTCGACGCTGGTCTTCGACTATCCCAACGCGGCCGTGCTGGCGGACTTCGTCGCCGGGGAACTGGCCGGGACCGCCGCGCTGGTGGTGGCCCCGGTGACGGCGGCCGGTTCCGACGAGCCGGTGGCGATCGTGGGGATGGCGTGTCGCTATCCGGGTGGGGTCTCCTCTCCCGAGGAGTTGTGGGAGCTGGTCGCGTCGGGTGGTG
>NZ_KB891146.1 GCF_000373365.1 Parafrankia discariae | reverse complement strand
ACCGACCCCAGCCACAGCGGCCGGTCGGCGGGCCGGTCCTGACCGTAGGTCGCCAGCAGCGCCTGCGCCTCGATCGGGTCGCCGAGTGTCGTGCCCGTCCCATGGGCCTCGACGACGTCCACGTCGGCGGTGCCCAGCCGCGCGCTCGCCAGCGCCTGGCGGATCACCCGTTGCTGCGACGGGCCGTTCGGCGCCGTCAGGCCGTTGCTCGCCCCGTCCTGGTTCACCGCGCTGCCGCGGACCACCGCCAGCACCGGATGGCCGTTGCGCCGGGCGTCCGAGAGCCGCTCGACGAGCAGCATCCCGACGCCCTCGCCCCAGCCCACCCCGTCGGCGGCGTCAGCGAAGGACTTGCAGCGGCCGTCCGCCGCCAGGCCCCGCTGGCGGGAGAAGCCGACGAACGTGCCCGGGGTGGCCATCACCGTAACGCCGCCGGCGACGGCCAGGTCGCACTCACCGCTGCGCAGCGCCTGCACCGCCAGGTGCAGGGCGACCAGCGACGACGAGCACGCCGTGTCGACCGTGACGGCCGGCCCCTCGAGGCCGAAGGTGTAGGACACCCGGCCGGAGGCGACGCTGCCGCCCGAGGCCAGGAAGCCCTCTATGTCCTCGGCGGCCCGTTCGAGCACGGCGGTGTAGTCGTTGTACATCACCCCGGCGAACACGCCGGTCCGCGAGCCGCGCAGCCCCGTCGGGTCGATCCCGGCCCGTTCGAACNCCTCCCAGGACGTCTCCAGCAGCAGCCGGTGCTGCGGGTCCATCGCGAGGGCCTCCCGCGGGCTGATCCCGAACAGTCCGGGGTCGAACCTGGCCGCGTCGTAGAGGAAGCCGCCCTCGCGGGTGTACGACGTCCCCGGATGGTCGGGGTCCGGGTTGTACAGCGCTTCGACGTCCCAGCCGCGGTCGGTGGGGAACAGGCCGACGCCGTCGCGGCCGGAGGAGACCAGCTCCCACAGCACCTCCGGCGAGCTCACCCCGCCCGGGTAGCGGCACGCCATCCCGACGATCGCGACCGGCTCGTCGGAACCGGTCAGCGCCACCGGCGCCGCGACCTCGGCGGCGATCCCGGACAGCTCCCCGACGATGAACTCGGCCAGCACGGCGACGTTCGGGTAGTCGAACACCAGCGTCGACGGCAGCCGCAGCCCCGTCACCGCCGCCAGCCGGTTCCGCAGCTCCACCGCGGTCAGCGAGTCGAACCCCAGCTCGCGGAACGCCCGGTCGACCGGCACCGCCGAACCGTCGGCGTACCCGAGGACCTCGGCGACCTGGTTGCGGATGGTGGCCAGCACCAGCCGGTGCCGGTCGGCCGGTGCCAGCCCGGCGAGGCGCCGCAGCACCCCGGTCGCCCCGCGCCCGCCGCGGGCCGAGCCGGCGACGAGCGCCCGCAGCGGCTGTGGCACCGCGCCGGCCTCGGCCGCCCGCGCCAGCGCCAGCAGGTCGACCCGCAGCGCGTAGGAAGCCGCGTCGGGCAGCGCCAGCGCGGCGTCGAAGGCCGCCAGGCCCTCGTCGACGGTCAGCGGCAGCACGCCGCCGCGGCGCATCCGTTCGCGGTCGGCGGCGGTCAGCGTCGCGCCCATCCCGGTGCCGGTGTCCCAGAGCCCCCAGCCGATGGACGTCGCCGGGACGCCGGCGGCGCGCAGGTGGGCGGCGAGCGCGTCCAGGAACGTGTTCGCCGCCGCGTAGTTGGCCTGCCCCGGGTTGCCGAGCAGGCCGGCGAGCGAGGAGTAGAGGACGAACGCCGCCAGGTCCCCGCCGACGGCGGCCAGGTTCAGCGCCGCGTCGGCCTTGGCGCGCAGCACGGCGTCCAGGCGCTGCGGGGTGAGGGAGGTGAGCAGGCCGTCGTCGAGCACACCGGCGGCGTGCACGACGGCGGTGACGTCGATGCCGTCGAGGGCGGCCGTGAGCGCGGCGCGGTCCGCGACGTCGCAGGCCACCAGGCGCACCCGGGCGCCGGCCGCGGTCAGCTCGTCGGCGAGCTCGGCCGCGCCCGGCGCCGCCGAACCGCGCCGGGACAGCAGTACCAGGTCGGTCACGCCGTGCGCGGCGACCAGATGCCGGGCCAGCACCACGCCGAGCGTTCCGGTAGCGCCGGTCACCAGCACCGCCCCGCCGCCGAACCGGCCCACCGCCGCCTCGCCGGACGCCGCCGTCCCATCGGACGTGGGTGCCTCTGACGGTGCCTCGTCGGGTGACGGTGCCTCGTCAGGGATCGCGGCGCGGGTCAGGCCGGGCACGAGCACGGCGCCGCCGCGCAGGGCGGCCTGCTCCGTCCCGGCCGCCACGACCGCCGGGAGCAGGTCCCGGCCGTTGTCGTCGACGTCGCCGGGGCCGAGGTCGACGAGCTGGATGCGGTCCGGGTGCTCGGCCTGCGCCGAACGCGTGAGCCCCCACAGCGCCGCGTCGGACAGGCCGGCCAGCGGCTGCGCGGCCTCGGTGGCGACGGCGCCGGAGGTCAGCACGACCAGGCGGCTCCCCGCCCAGTCGGCGTCGGCCAGCCAGAGCTGCAGGGTCTCCAGCAGCTCGCCGGCCCGGCTGCGCACCACCGCGGCGTCGGGAAGGCCCGGCACCGCCGTGTCCTCGGAGAGGGCCGGCGGTCGGGTGCAGTCGAGGACGAGGACCTCGGCCGGTTCCGGCAGTGCCGCTCCCAGCGGGATCGTCGTCCATCCCCGGCCGGCCGGTTCTTCGTCGCCGTGCCCGTCGCGGGCGGGCGGCTCGTCGCCGGGGCTCGGGGAGATCCCTTCGGCCGGTGTCCAGCCGAGGGTGAACAGCAGCCGCTCGGCGGACGGGCCGGCGGCGAACTGGTCGGCGGAGACCGGCCGCAGGGCCAGCGAGTCGACCTGCGCCACCGGAAGGCCGGCGTCGTCCGCGAGCGTGATCCGCACCGTGTCGCCGACGGCGACGAGCTTGACCCGCAGGGCGGGGCCGGCGGTCCCGTGCACCCGGACGCCGGAGAAGGTGAAGGGCAGGCTGACGCTGTCACCCGCCGGGAGGAGCCCGCCGAGCGCGATCGCGTGCAGGGCGGCGTCGAACAGGGCGGGATGGATCGGGTAGCCGTCGGTCGGTTCGGTGACGGTCACCTCGGTGAAGACCTCGCCACCGCGCTGCCAGGCCCGGGACAGGCCGCGGAACGCCGGCCCGTAGCCGAGGCCGGCGTCGGCCAGGCTGTCGTACAGGTGGTCGGTGTCGACCTCGTCGGCGCCCGTCGGCGGCCAGGAGACGAGATCCGCGTCGGGCTCGGGGGCGCCGATCTCCGGGCTCAGCACGCCGGTGGCGTGCCGGGTCCAGGCGCCGTCCGCCGTGTCCGCCGGCTCGCCACCGGGCTGCTCGGCGTGGACGGTCACGGCCCGCCGCCCGTCCGCGTCGGCGGCGGCGATCATGACCCGCAGCCGCACGGTACCGTCGGTGGGCACGACCAGCGGGGTCTGCAGCACCAGCTCGTCGAGGGACATGCCGCCGACCCGCTCGCCGGCGGCCAGCACCATCTCGACGAAGGCCGTACCCGGCACGATGATCACGCCGTGCACGGTGTGGTCGGTGAGCCACGGCTGGGCCTGGGTGGAGATCCGGCCGGTGAAGGCCGTGCCCGCCCCGTCGGGCAGCGGGACGGCCGCCCCGAGCAGCGGATGCCCGGCCGCGTCGAGCCCGGCCGCCGACAGGTCGGCCCCGTCGTACGCCGAGGCCTCCGCCCAGAACCTGCGGTGCTGGAAGGCGTAGGTGGGCAGGTCGACGCGGGTGGCCCCCGTCCCGGTGAACACCGCGGGCCAGTCGACGTCGGCACCGTCCACGAACAGCCGCCCCACCGCGGAGAGCACAGTCGCGGCCTCGTCCCGGTCCCGCCGCAGCGCCGGGACGGCCAGCAGCCCACCCGGCTCGCCGTCACCGTCACCGCCCGCCGCGTTCTGGATCATCGCGGTGAGGATCGCGTCCGGACCCAGCTCCAGGATCCGGGTCACACCCTGAGCCGCCATCGCCGCCACCGCGTCGGCGAACCGCACCGGACGGCGCACCTGACCCACCCAGTAACCCGGATCCGACCAGACACCCGCTCCCACCACGGACCCGGTCACCGTCGACACCCCACCCAGCGATGGCTCCCGCAGCCCCAGCCCCTCCACCACCGCGGCGAACTCGGCGAGCATCGGCTCCATCAACACCGAGTGGAACGCATGACTGACCGCCAACCGGCTGGTCCGCCACCCCCGCTCCCCAGCCAGCGCCACGGCCTCGTCCAGCAGGCCGACCGGACCCGACACCACCGTCGACCCCGGCCCGTTCACCGCCGCCACGTCCAGCCCCAGACCCGCCGCCGAAAGCGCGGCGAGCACCTCGGCCTCCGCCGCCGCGACCGCGAGCATCCCGCCACCCGCCGGCAGCGCCTGCATCAACCGGCCCCGGGCCGCCACCAGCGCGGCCGCATCCGCCAG
>NZ_KB891145.1 GCF_000373365.1 Parafrankia discariae | reverse complement strand
GTCGTCACGGACCCCGTCCACGTCCCAGTCCGCACGGCGCAGCAACCGCTGCATCCCGTCCGGGGACCGTTCACCGGCCCGTTCCGCCAGCGTCCACCCGTTCTTGCGGTCCAAACCGGCGACCAGCCCGGACACATACTCACTGGCCCGCCGGCGTGGCTCCGCCCGACCGAACCGGCCCCCGATCCGCCCACACAGCCCGTCCAGCTCGCCAGCCCACGCCTCCACCACCACAACGCAGATCATCCACCACGACCACCAAGTGCCGTTGCAGTACTAATCCCCGGGGCGGGACCCGGCTGTACCCGCCCCGGACCCGTCGAACACCCGCGTCCGGGGCGGGTACAGCCGGGCCAACCCCCGGGCGTGGGTCATCACCCACCGAACACAAGCCCCCGCGCGAAGGCATCTGTCCGGAGGAACGGTATGGACACCAAGCAGCAACCCTCGGAGGACACCGGCCGTGCACCACTCACGATCCGGCACAGCCGGGACGCCGGAACGCTGATCGAGGGAACCCCCCGAGCGGACCGCGCGACCCTGTCGCCGATCTTCGCCCGGCATCAGGTCCGCTGGTCGAACGCGATCGGTGAGGACGGCTCCTGGTACCGGCGCAACAGCCGAGGCCGAGCCGCGGACACCTTCCGCATCAACGAACTCGCCGACGCGCTACGCGCCGCCGGCTACCCCGTCACGATCACCATCGACGACACGCCGCTCACCGACATCGCCGCCGTGGAAGCGGCCCGAGCCCAGCGGGCCGCCGACCGCGCCACCCACCATGGCGACGCCGCCGCCCGCGCGACGGCCCGCGCGGACGCCCGGCGCGACGCCGCCGACACCATCCGCGGCGTCATCCCCCTCGGCCAGCCTGTCCTGCCCGGACACCACTCCGCCCCCGGGCACCGTCGCGACCTCGCCCGCGCCGACCGCCACGACCACGCCGCAGCCGAACAGACCACCAAGGCCGCCCATCACACCGACCGGGCCGCCGCCGCGGCCCGCTCGGTTCAGGATCGGCACGACGTCTCTCACACCCTGCGCCGTCTACGCACCTTGGAAGCAGACCAGCGCGCCGCGACCCGGGCGTTGCACACCGCCGCCCGCCGGGCCGCCCTCGGCGGGCCGCCGCCCGCCCCCGGGTGGAAAGCCCGTATCGAGGCCGACCTCGTCCAACGCGCCGCCGAGATCGATTACTGGGCCGGGCACCTTGCCGAGCAGGAAGCCGCCGGCGTGAAGGTCTGGCGGCCGGGTGACTTCCACCGTGGCGATCAGGTGGAGGCGTCGTTCGGGGGCTGGTACCCGGTCCTACGGGTCAACCAGCAGTCCCTGACCATCCCGCACATGTTCATCCCCAGCCAGACCTGGCGCCTGACCTACGACAAAATCCTCAACCACCGGCCCACCACTGCCACCACACCACCCCGGCCCCCGGACCGGGCGTGCCGCGTGACCGCGGCGGACACCCGCCCCGTCCTACGGCACCCAGTGTCACGTCCGACCGGAAACTCAGAACGTTAGACCCCGCCACACCAGAACCCGATCACTCGCTATTCGCGGTAGGCACGCGGGTACCCCCCCAGAACCCGCATTCGAAGGGCCGCCGGTAACCCGGCGGCCCTGCACGCGTGCCCAGACCAATCAGCCCCTGAAGGCACAGCCCGTTCCGCCCACCGCCGGCCCGTGATCCACCACAGGCAGGCGGTAAGCGGGCCCAGGGCCCGTTCCCCTGGGACGGGTCGATGGCGATGAACCCTCGCTGAACCTCCACTGAACCAAGCGGAGGCACGATAAAGGGCTGACCGAAACGGACAGCGATCGGGTCGAGGATGGCCCGGTCGGGCATGGGAGCCCGGCAATGCCCCGCCGGCCAACTGACATGCCGATAGTCGAAAGAGGAGAAGTCGAACGAAGGAAAAGGGCACATGAAGGCTACCTACGAGGCGCCCACCCTCCAGGCGCAAGGCTCGTTCCGCGACGTCACCCGCGGCTTCGTGTTCGTGTTTGGCTCCCACCACGGCGGCTGGGGCTGGGGCCACCACGGCGGCTGGGGCTGGGGCCACCACGGCGGCTGGGGCTGGGGCCACCACGGGGGCTGGGGCTGGGGCTGATAGGCCAAGGCACGCATACCTACCCTGACCGAGCAGAACCAGGACCCCAGGGCCCGGCACCGCGGTGACATCCCAGGCGCCCTGTTCCACGCACACCGATAAGGACTTTAGACCCTGCCAGATCAGGAACCAGCTAGTCACAATTGGCCACAGGCGTGTGAGTACCCCCCGAGCTCACACGCGACGGGCCGCCGGGCTACCGGCGGCCCGTCTACGCGTCCAGACCCGTGTTGACGCTGCCGCAAGGTGGCCCGGTAGGGCAAGGCCAGCTCATCCCCCATGCCACCGCAGGCGGTTCGGCCGCGCGGGTAGCCATCGGCGTCCCATCCGACCTATCAGCGCCGGGCCGAGCGACGGCCCCGCCCGGGGCTGGTGTCCCGGGCGGGGCCGTCGCCGGTCACCGGGGTCTGGTTGTTGTCGCGGCCGGGGGCCGCCAGGGTGAACGCTTGATGCTCCACGGCCCGGGGATCGACTCGGCGTCATCCGGGGCGCCCAGAGCGCCACGGCCCGCGTCGCAGGGCGCGCAGTCTGGGGATCCTGCGGCGGGTGGGTGGGTAGCAGCTTGGGTCCGGGGTCAGGTCGCCGGTGTTGAGCCGTGCGCAGTCGGCCTGCGCGGCCTCCCAGGCTTCCCGTGGGTGTCCTTCCTGGTAGACGGCCAGGTTCGTGTACTCCCGGCCCCCCGAGGGCACGCCGTAGTCACGAATCCGGTATTCGCCCAAGTGTTCGATCGTGACCCGGAAGCGGGGCTCGGGGAAGAGCCCGTCGATCTGGTCCCGTTCGGCCCGGGACAGCGGGCGGGGCATGTGGTCCGCGTCCACCCGCAGGGATATCCGCCGGGGGTACACCCGGATCAGCCGGCCGGCGTCGCGCCCGTCGATGGTCGTCAGGTCCGCGAGGATCTCAACGCCGTGGTCATGCTCGGGAGGACGGGCCGTGGACCGGTCGACGATCAACACGGCCCCGTCGAGGTCGAGGGTGACGGTCTCGGTGCCGCCACGCGGGGCCGGTGCGGGGCGCACGATCGGGGATGTGTGCATGGTCATCTCCTGTGCGGGGGTGGCGTTCCCAGGGCCCAGGCCGGGCTCCGGTGTGCCAGGGGCTGACAGCGGGACGGACCTCAGGGGCGGATACGGGCCGGGGGCGTGCCCGGACCAGTCCTGGGTGGAATGCGCCGTGGGCCGGGCCCGGCCCCACAGGTGTCTGTGGGGCCGGCCGGCGGTTGTGCGGACGGTCCGAGGCCGAGCGCGACGCTCCGGCCCCCGGCCCCCGGCCCGCAGGGGTGCGGGCCGGAGCAGGGAGGTTCAGCCGGCCAGGATGCACCGTGCCCGCAGGAGAAGATCGACAGCGAGAGGGCTGAGGGCCGTTCGGGTGTCGTCGGTGCTGGTGGGGGTTGTCGGGTGCCAGCGGCTGGGCGGGTCGGTGAGCAGGGCTGTCCAACCGGCGGGGGTGAACAGGCTGACGGTGGCAGTGGACTGGTGGCGGTAGAAGTCGCGGTGCAGATGGATCCGCACCGTGTGCTCGGGGAGCCGGTGGACCCGGCTCAGGGAGTAGCCCTGCCCGTGCTGCCCGGTGGTCTCGTCAAGGAGGCGGGCGAGCAGGGCGACCTCGTCAATGGGGTGGGTGTCGTACTGCGGGCCGCCGCGGCCAGGCCGGTCGGCAGGGTAGGCGTGCAGGAGGGTGTTCTCGTCGTCGCGGTCGAGATCAGCCAGGGTGAACGTCTTGGTGGCGACCCACAGGCCGGGGAGCGGCTCGGCGTCCTCCTCGGCGCTCAGGGAGGGGCTGGTGTGGCGGTAGAGGTCTCCGACGGCAAGGCCGGCGGCTTCGGTGACGTCGGGGAACTGCGCGGCGCGTATCTGGCCCCGGCCCTCGCGCAGCCCCGCGACCGAGGCGGTGTCGAATGGCACGGAACCGTCCCGCCCGCCCGAATGGTCACCGGTGACGATCAGATGTGCGGCCTCCTCCGGGGCGAGGAGCCGCGCCCCGGGCGATCCCAGAACCCCCGTGTGCTCGGGGGAGGGGTTAGGGGTGTGGCAGGGCGTGCCGTCGAGCTCCTCGGCAGGCTGCTGGGGTGCTGGTGTCTGCTCGGCGGCGGACTTCTCGCCATCGGCGTGCTGGTGTGTGGGGGGCTGGTTCATGGGGGCTCCTTCAACGGTGGGTCGCGGGGGGTGGGTGGCCCGGGGCGCAGGGGATGCTGGCTGGCCCCGGGCCGGGGGGCGCGGTGCGGTGCGGGCGCGGCCCCCCGGGGGGGGTGGTGGGGGGGCCGCGTCCGGGGTCGGGTTAGGCCGGGCGCAGGGCGCGTAGGGCCGCGCTGGCGATCGCGTTAGCGGTGTCGGCGGGGG
>NZ_KB891144.1 GCF_000373365.1 Parafrankia discariae | reverse complement strand
ACGGGGACGAGATAGTTGGCGTACGGGGCGGAGACCTCGACGATGGTGCGGGCACGGCGCGGCGAGGTCACGACCAGACGATTTCGTCGGGTGGCACGGTCAGGTCGTCGAGCAGGCTGAGGACCTGCTCGGCGCCGCTCACGACGGTGACCCCGGGGCGCTGGGCGTATTCCTGTGCCCACTCATGCACCAGGACGGTGTCAAGGAGGAAGAGAGGCCGGCCGTGTTCGAGCGCGAGCCGGGCCTGGGTTCGGGCGCCGCTTTTCTCCGGGGCTTCCACCACGACCGTCGCCGCGGCGTAGCCGCTCATCACACCGTTGCGCATCAGGAAGCTTGTTCTGGTCGGCGGGGAATCCGGCCAGAACTGGGAGAGCACCAGCTGTTCGCGGGCCAGTTTCTCCTGCAGCCCCGCGTTTTCCCGGGGGTAGGACTTGAGCAGCCCGGTTCCGATGACGGCGACGGTGCGCCCGCCTTCACGCAGGGCGGCCCGGTGCGCGACGGTGTCGATGCCGGCGGCGAGACCGCTGACGACGACGCGACCCCGGCGCGCGAGGCCCGCGGCGATCTCGTCGGCGCGGCAGAGTCCTTCGGCTGAGGCCGAGCGGGTACCGACCACGGCCACCCCGGCGGCGTCGTCCGGACTCATCGTGCCCCGGAAGAACAGGAACGGGGGGCGCTGGTGGACGGTGAGCAGCTGCGCGGGATAGTCCGCATCAAGCAGGGTGACTATTCGGATACCTTGCGCGTCCCACCCGAGCAGGGTCTCACGGGCCGCGTCCAGAGCGGCACCGATTCCATCGGAGAAGCCTTCGAACAGGTCGCCCTGGTGCCCGTCCGTATCGGCTTCGAGGACACGCAGGGCACTGCCGGCCTCTTCGACCTCGTCAGCGACATGCCCCCACTGGCGGCGCCGGCCACGCAGCAGCGTCAGCAGCGCCGCGTGCTCCGTCAGCCGATCCATGGCTGGTGACCTTAGCTCCCCGTTCATCGACGTCTGACCAGGGGGACCACAGCCCTACACAACTCCGGACAGCGCATGCCTTCTCCGTAGGCTCCTGGGACCACACATCGCATCATTCGAACTCACGTTCGACGGCAGAGCCTATCGCACCCTCGGCATACCTGGTCGTGGCGCTAGCCCGTCTGGCCAGGCGCCGTCGCAGGACAGGACAGCGCCGGACCCGCCAGCCGGCCGGCCCATGCGGCGAGCAGCGGGTCGGCGACCGCGGGCGGCAGGCGGTGGGCCGCGAGGTCGGCCCGCGGTGTGGAAAAGGGCTTCGGCGGTGAGGAGCCCGGCCACGTGACGGACGCTGGCGGCGAACGCGTCCTTCCTGGATATACCCGCTGAGTGGCTCGTCTACGAGGAGCCAGATGTCGAGCTGGCGGGCGGCGTGCCTAGCGCCTTCGGCCAGATCGCTGCCCGCGATCTCGGGAATGGTGCTCTCGGCCGGATGCAGCCGGCGTGCGGCCTGGTCGATGGCAGCTGCGGTCCGCATGATCTCCTGGATGCGGTACCACCCGTCGACGCCTCGATCGTGCATGATCGAGTGCAGTTGCAGGACATGGTGCGCGAGCCGGCTCGCCGGCGAGGCAATGGGCATCCGGTCCAGGAACCACCGCCCCTCTCAGTCTGCGTCGCCCACGTGACCCCGCCCGCCGCGAGCGCGCAGACGACCGCAGCGTCGAGCCACACCTGCCGTGCATCACCCGCCGCCCGGAACGCTTGCACGATCAGCGCCAGCACCGACAGCAGCAGTGAACCCGGAACGCCGACGACGACGATTCGGCGCCGCCGACGGTACCGGCCAGCGACGACCCAGAGCTGCCGATCCACACGCCTCGAACTCACCACGATCGCCTCCGGCAGGAGAGTATGCCGCGAACCGCGTTGTCAGCGCAGAACTCGGCCGCTCCAGGACCGGGCGTCGCATGCCCGGACATCCCACGTCAGAATTGATGAATGGGTCGGATTATAGTTTCTCTATGGTCTCCGGAATGCCCGATGACGGCCTGTATGTAACCTCGTGGACGCCGCCGGAGCCCCGCGGCCTACCGGGCCTGCGGGCGGCGATGGCCCGGTACATGAGCAGCCAGCACGCCATCGACCACTCAGCTCGGACGGTGGCGATGGGCAAGGGCGCGCTGTTCCCCGCCGGTCGCACCGCCGTGCAGGCCGCCCAGATTCTCTGCCGCAACGAACACCAGCGCCTTGCCGACGCCACGCTGTACTACGTGGCTGCCGACATGACCGAACTCGCCGTCGCGGCCGGTGAATCGCTTCCTGACTTCCACCTCGAACCCGAGGACGTTCCCAGCCCTACGGGCTTCGTCGTCTTCGCCGAACCCATCGGCTCCTACGTCGCCTCCGACGCGGACCCGCCCGAACGCATCCCGATCGTCGCCGCGTCCTGGGGCCCGTTCACCGCCGCCCACCTCCCCCGCGGCGGCGTCTGGGTGACCCACTACGCGCCGACCGACTTCCCCGCGATCGAACGCATGGCGCTCCAGCGCACCGGCCGTCCCATGCGCGAGCATGAACGTGTCCGACTCCGCGCCGGAACTGGCCCCCTGACCTGGGACAACGAAACCGTTCTCGGCTACGGCGGAGACCTGGAAGCCTCCTTCACACCCGGCGACAGCCACATCGGCGCCGAAGACGCCATCGCACCCTGGATTCAGACGCTGCGTGCCACCTGGCTGCTGATGGCCCAACCGAAGATCCTCGAGGTCGAGGATCTCCCGCAGGACCGGGCCGCTGCCCGCCGCGCCCGCCGCGACGGCCTTCCCTCCGGCCCCGTTCGCCTGCTCCACCTGCGGCGCGCGACCCGGGACCAGGGAGCTCCCGATGGTGAGGGCGCCGCCCGCGCCTACACCTGCCGCTGGATGGTCCGAGGCCACTGGCGGCAGCAGTGGTACCCGACGAGAGGCGTCCACCGCCCCCTCTGGATCAACCCACATCTCAAAGGACCCGACGACAAACCTCTGCGCACCGGCGACACCGTCCACATCCTGGACCGATGAGCACCACCCCTGCATCCCGCCCGCTGAGCACCGAACGCCTGTGCGGCGACCACGGATCCGGCGCGTCGTCGTCCAGGCCGGCGGGCGGGATGACGATGCTGAGGCAGCGGCTTCCGGCTCGTTAGCTGTCGCCCTGTTCGGCGAGGCGGGCGGCCGCGCCAGGGGTCACCGTCGCCGGGTGGGGGCTGTAACGAGCCGTTCTCGAACGGAGCCGCCCGCAGCGCGCTACGACCCGTGCGGCCGGGGCGGGAAGGGGACGCTTGTCCGATCCGGATCTTTCGCGGGATCATGCAGAAATGAACGACGATCGCGCGAGCGCTCCGCCGGCAGGCCGCACCAGGACCACCGACGAGCACATGTTCCGCGTCGAGTCACCATATCGTGTGCCGGCAACATTTCGACTGCAATTGTTCACCGCACCGAATCAGCGGCCTGTCGCGGTAGCTATTCAGGTCCACGGTGAGGGTCAGTCGCTGACCAACGGAGCCGAGCGGTACGCCGCAGCGGTGTGGAAACAGTATTTCCCCACTCTCGTGGAGCCGCCGATCTGGATCGAGCGTCAGATTCCTTCCGCTTACGACAACAACATATTTCAGGAGGTCAACTTCACTATCGTCGGACCCTATCTGCTCGGCTCACCGGAGTGGCGAAACATTTCCGCTCAGGAATTGATCCTTCTGGTCGGTGTCGACCTCGACCTCGACCGCGGAAGTGGCTTCGTGCCCCCACCGGAGCTACCGGAAGAAAAGCCACGCTACGTCGTCACATGGGTCGCTCGGCTTCCTCGCCCGTACCCATTCCGAGCTTCGGCCTGCATGCCCACCGGAACACCGTGGTGGCGCCGGCTCGGCCGTCAGATCGTCCCCCGCCGCGGAGCCCGTGACTGCTGCTGGTACCACGGCGGTGACTGGCACACTGTCACCGCCGCCACGATCCGCCTGGTCCGCCGCGCCGAGCGGGCGGGCGTCGACAGCGACGACATCGCCGCGTGTCCGTGACCAGGCACAGGCCGAATGCCTGTCCGCCTGGGGAGTCCAGGCAGCTACCAGCCTCGTCACGCCCAGCATCGGCATCGTGTGGGACGGCGGACCGACCTACACCAACGGTCAACACCGCGCCCAGGCGCTGCTCGACGCAGGTGTCCGCCGCACCATCGTGATCCGCTGGGAATAGGAACCGAACACGGGCATCGACGATGATGCTGCGCCGGTTCCCGGCCAGCGCAGGGCCGCGTACCACCGCTGGCCTGTCCATTCTCATGGTGATCAGACGGTAGGACAGTGAGGTGGGCGGCCGGCGTCGGAATCCGCGTGACTCGTCGGTGAGAGCCGTGGAACGTTTTGTGCGTGGGCGACGCGGCCACCAATGAGCATTTTCAAAGTTTGTTTTTCTAGATTCCCTCCTGTTCCAGGACGAAGACGGCCTGGGTGAACTCGCCGACCCGGCGTGGGCAGCCGCG
>NZ_KB891143.1 GCF_000373365.1 Parafrankia discariae | reverse complement strand
TCACCACCCTCCACCACAACGGCCACACCACCTACATCGAAACCAGCCCCCACCCCGTCCTCACCACCACCATCACCGAAACCCTCGAAAACACCACCACCGAAAAGGACACCAATTCAGAGAACGACCGGAACAGCACCCCCACCGAACGACCCGTCATCACCGTCACCGGAACCCTGCGCCGTGACCACGGCACCCTCCACACCTTCCACACCGCCCTCGCCCACCTCCACACCCACGGCCACACCCCCACCTGGCACACACCCCCACCCCCCACACCCCCCACACCCCTGCCCACCTACCCCTTCCAACACCACCGCTACTGGCTGGAGGACGCGAGCCCTCCCGGCGACGCGGACGGCCTCGGCCTGCAGGCGACCGGGCACCCGGTGCTGCGCGCGGCCACCACGCTCGGCAACGGCCAGGGCCTGCTGCTCACCGGTCGGGTCTCCGCCCGCACCCACAGCCTCCTGGCCGGGCACACCGTCGCCGGCACGGCTGTTCTGCCACCGGCCGCGACCCTGGACCTGGCCTTCCACGCGGCCAGGCTGCTCGGCGGACTCGACGTCGAGGAGCTGACGATCAGCACGCCCGTCGTGCTGCCGGCAGCGGACGGGGTCGACCTGCAGCTCATCGTCGAAGCCGAGCGGGACGACTCCCGGCGCCCCTTCACCGTGCGTGCCCGCCACGACCAGCCGTCCGCTCAGGCCGCCGGCGGCACCGCCGCCGCCGGAGAGGACGACGATCTCGGCGAGCAGCTCAACCGCCCCTGGACGACCCACGCCGTCGGCGTGCTGGGACCGGCGGTGCCGGTGCTGGCCGGGGCCACCCCGGCGCCGGAGAGCTGGCCGCCCGCGGGTGCCGAGGAGATCGCGCTGGACGATCTCGACGCCCATCTCGCCACGCTCGGCCTCGAGCCCGGCCCGGCCCTGGACGGCCCGCACCGGCTGTGGCAACGCGGCGAGGAGCTGTTCGCCGAGGTCGAGGTCGCCGAGGACGGCGCGGGCGAACCGGGCCGCTTCGGCCTGCACCCGGCCGTGCTGACCGCCGCGTTGAGCCCCCTGCAGGCCGGTCTCGTCCCGGCCGCCGACCGCGCCCGTCAGCCCGGCGACGCCCGTCAGACCGGCGGAGGCACCGCCGTGAACGGCTTCGGAACGCTGCCGTTGACCTGGCGCGGAGCGACTCTGCACGCTGCGGGTTCCTCCGTGCTGCGGGTGCGCCTCGCGCCGGGCGCCCCGGACCCGGCCGGGCCGGGCCGCGGCTGGGCGGTGGATCTGTTCACCCCCTCCGGCACCGCCGTCGCGAGCATCGCGGACGTACGGCTGCGTCCCCTCGATCCCCGGGACCTCGGCGCCCCCACCGGCGGCCTGGAGGCGGCCCGGGCGGACTGGGTGCTCACCCTGGACTGGCCGGCACTCGAGCCCCCGGTCCGGGAGTCCGCCACGGCGCAGCGCTGGTCGCCCCATCTTCTCCTCCCCACCGCCGACGAGGACCGCTCCGCCGTGGCGGACCTGCTCGCGCGGCTCAGCCGGGTCCTGGGCGGCGCGGACGCCCCGGCCGGCGGTTCGGGCGGCGACCCGGCCGGTGACCCGGCCGACGCCGCGGGCAGCGACCCGGCCGGTATCCCGGCTGACGACACGGCCCGGGAGCCGCTGGGCCCCGAGGTGACCCTGCTCCCCGTCAGCAGTACGGGGGCGGCGTTCGACGCGCTGCGCTCCTGGCTGACCGACCCGGTGACCGAGGGCGGCCGCCTGCTCGTGCTGACCACCCGCGCCGTCGCCACCGGGCCGGACGACACACCGGACCCGCCAGGCCTGGAGGCCGCCGCGGTCTGGGGGCTCGTCCGCGCCGCCCAGACGGAGCACCCGGCCCGGATCACCATCGTCGACCTCGACGGCCAGGACGCCTCGCTCGCCGCGCTGCCCGCCGCGCTCGCCACCGGCGAGCCCCAGCTGGCCCTGCGCGGCGGGGTGGCCCACCGCCCCCGCCTCACCCGCGTGGCCCCCGCGGACCTCGCCGTCCCCGCCGACGGGAGCACCGACGGCACCGTTCCCCCCGACGGCACCATCTCCACCGACGGGACCGTCCCCGCCGGCGGCACCGTGCTCGTGGCCGGCGGCGGTCCGCTGGCGGGGGTGCTCTCGCGGCGTCTCGCCGCGCAGGAGTACGGGACTCGCCTGCTGCTGCTCGGCGCCGACGACGGCCTGGCCGAGGAGCTGGCCGCGCTGGGCGCGGACGTGCTCGCGGCCGAGGGCGACGCGAGCGACCGGGAGGCGCTCGCCGCCGCGCTCGCTCTGGTGAGCGCCGCGAGCCCGGTGCGCGCGGTGCTGCATGTGGCGGCCGCCTCCCCGGTCGCGGCCCTGGAGACCACGAGGACGGCGACGTTCACCGCGGCGGTGGACACGGCGACCGCCGCGGCCCGCAACCTGCACGAGGCTACCCTGGGCCTCGACCTGGACTGGCTGGTTCTCGTCGCCCCGGATGTCGCCGGCACCCTCGGCGGCGTCGGGACGGCCGCCCGGGCCGCGATCGGGGCCGTCCTCGACGGGCTCGCGCGGCAGCGACGCTCGCTCGGGCTCGTGGGGGTCTCGCTGGCACTCGGTCCGCGCGCGACCGGCGACACCGCCAGCACCACCAGCACCGGCGTCACCAGCGTCACCGGTGGCTCCGGGGACTCGGGGGCTGCCGCGGGTCTGGTGCCGTTCGACTCCGCCCAGGCGGGTGACCTGTTCACACTGGTGCGGCGGGCCCGGCCGGCCGCGCTGGTCGCCGCGCGGCTGGACCACGCCGCGCTGCGCCCGGCCGCCGCGGCCGGCCTGCTGCCCGCGGTGCTGCGTTCGCTGGTGCGCGGTGCGCGCACGCCCGCGGCCGGCCAGGGGGTGGGCCGGCTGGTCGCCTCGCTGGTCGGCCGGCCCGAGGGTGAGCAGCGGGCGGTGCTGCTCGGGCTGATCCGGGCCACTGCGGCCGCCGTCCTCGGCCACACCGACGGGGCGGGGGTCGACGTCACCCGGGCCTTCAAGGATCTCGGGTTCGACTCGCTCACCGCGGTGGAGCTGCGCAACCGGCTGGCCGCGGCGACGGGGCTGAGCCTGCCGAGCACGCTGCTGTTCGACTACCCCTCCGGGGAGGTGCTCGCCGACCACCTGCGCTCGCAGCTGCTGGGCCTGGTCCCCGAGGACGGGCGGTCCGCGGCCCGGGGGCGGGCCGGGGACGACGATGAACCGATCGCGATCGTCGCGATGGCCTGCCGTTACCCCGGTGGGGTGCGCACGCCGGAGGACCTGTGGCGGGTGGTCGAGCAGGAGCTCGACGTCATCTCGCCGTTCCCGGACAACCGCGGGTGGGATCTGGACGCCCTGTTCGACCCGGACCCCGCGCACCCCGGCACCTCCTACGCGCGGGAGGGTGGGTTCCTGCACGACGCCGACCAGTTCGACCCGGCGTTCTTCGGGATCTCCCCGCGTGAGGCGACGGCGATGGACCCGCAGCAGCGGCTGCTGCTGGAGACGTCCTGGGAGGCGTTCGAACGGGCCGGGATCGCCCCCGACTCGCTGCGCGGCTCACGCACCGGCGTGTTCGCGGGCGTCGTCTACACCGACTACGGCTCCCGGGTGCGGCTGCCCGCCGACATGGAGGGCTACCTGGGCATCGGCAGCGCGGGCAGCATCGCCTCCGGGCGCATCGCCTACACCCTGGGGCTTGAGGGCCCGGCGGTCACCGTCGACACCGCCTGCTCCTCCTCGCTGGTCGCCCTGCATCTGGCGGTGCAGTCGCTGCGCCGCGGCGAATGCGACCTGGCCCTGGCCGGCGGCGCCACCACGCTGGCCAACCCGGACATCTTCGTCGGTTTCAGCCGGCAGCGCGGGCTGGCTCCGGACTCACGCTGCAAGCCGTTCGCCGCGGCCGCCGACGGCACCGCGTTCGGTGAGGGGGTGGGGCTGCTGCTGGTGGAGCGGCTCTCCGACGCCCGCCGCAACAACCACCCGGTGCTCGCGCTGGTCCGCGGCACGGCGACCAACCAGGACGGCGCCAGCAACGGCCTCACCGCGCCCAACGGCCCCTCCCAGCAGCGGGTGATCCGGCAGGCCCTCGTCGACGCCGGCCTGAACCCCGCCGACGTCGACGCCGTCGAGGCGCACGGCACCGGCACCCGCCTCGGCGACCCCATCGAAGCCCAGGCCATCCTCGCCACCTACGGGCAGGACCGGCCCGACGACAAACCGCTCTGGCTGGGCAGCCTCAAATCCAACATCGGCCACACCCAGGCGGCCGCCGGGGTCGGCGGAATCATCAAGATCATCCAGGCCCTCCACCACGGCGAGCTGCCGCGCACCCTGCACGTCGACGAACCCACCCCGCACGTCGACTGGCAGGCCGGAAACGTCGCCCTGCTCACCGAGAAGCGGCCCTGGGAGCCGGGAGACCGGCCCCGCCGGGCGGGTGTCTCCGGATTCGGCATGAGCGGCACCAACGCCCACGTGATTCTCGAGGAGGCGCCGGCCGCGACCTCCGCGGAGGAAACAACGGACGGCCCGGTGCCGATTCTTCTGTCGGGGCACACCGAGCAGGCTCTCCACGACCAGGCCGAGAACCTCAACACCTACCTCACCCACCACCCGAACACCACCCCCCA
>NZ_KB891142.1 GCF_000373365.1 Parafrankia discariae | reverse complement strand
GGTCCCCAAACTCACCTACATTCGATCTTGACCCGAAGATCGAATGGTCCCCGTTCTCACCTACATCTGGTCCCCGTTCTCACTTGCAAAGCCAGTGCGCGGATGCTGAACGAGGACACCCTCACCCGCCGCCGCCGGGTCCTCGGCGACGACCACCCCGACGCCCTGAGCTCCGCAGCCAACCTGGCTTCCACGCTGGCCGAGCTCGGTGACCTGCAGCGCGCCCGGGCGCTGGCCGAGGACACCCTCACCCGGATGCGACGGATCCACGGCGACGACTACCCCGACACCCTGGTGTCCGCCGCCAATCTGGTCGCGACGCTGGCCGACCTCGGTGACGTGCGGGGCGCCCGGGCGCTGGCCGAGGACACCCTCATCCGGATGCGGCGGGTCCTCGGCGAGGACCATCCCGAGACTCTGAACTCCGCGAACACCCTGGCTTCCACGCTGGCCGAGCTCGGTGACCTGCAGCGCGCCCGGGAACTCTCCGAGGACACCCTCACCCGCCGCCGCCGGGTTCTCGGCGAGGACCATCCCGACACCCTGTTGTCCACAGCCAACCTGGCCAACAGGCTGACCGACCTCGGTGACGTGTGGGGTGCCCGGGCGTTGGACGAAGACATCCTCACCCGCCGCCGGCGGATCCTCGGCGACGACCATCCCGACACCCTGAACTCCGTAGCCAACCTGGCCAGCCGGTTGGCTGAGCTCGGTGACGTGCGGGGCGCCCGGGCGTTGGACGAAGACACTCTCACGCGCCGCCGGCGGATCCTTGGCGAGGACCATCCCGACACCCTGAACTCCGCGAACAACCTGGCCGCCACGCTGGCTGAGCTCGGTGACGTGCGGGGCGCCCGGGCGCTGGCCGAGGACACCCTCATCCGGATGCGGCGGGTCCTCGGCGTCGACCATCCCGGCACTCGAGACAGCGAGGAGCTCGTGCGTCAGCTGGGCGGCCGGTTGTCGGGACGGCGACGGCTGGGACGGCAGCGTGGCCAGGGCGGGTAGAAATCTCCCCCTGGACCTCGGCCGGCTGGGTTCTGCCTGTGCGGGGCCGGGTGTGCCGTGTGTCGGGGTGGTGCGGTTCGTGGCAGGGTGAGCTGCTATGGGTACGGGGCCCTTGGGGGTAGGGGTAGATGTGTTCGTCTCCTACGCCCGGGCGGACGAGGCATGGGCGACCTGGGTCGCCGAGGTGTTGGAAGCCGAAGGCCGCACGGTGGCCGTGCAGGCGTGGGACTCCCTGGCGGGAACGAACTTCGTCAGCTGGATCAATACGCAGATGGCCGCCGCGAAGCAGACGGTGGCGATCTGCTCGCCGACCTATTTCGCTTCCCACTGGTGCACCCAGGAATGGACTGGAGCACTTGCAGACAACACCCTCCTCCCGCTGCGGGTCGAGGCCTGTGCGATCCCGCCGGTGCTGGCCACGATCGCCTATCGCGACCTGCACGGCCTCGACGAGACCGTCGCACGAGGCCGGCTGCTCGAAGCCGCGGGCCTGGCCCGCCCGACCCGCCGCTCCGGCGGGTTCCCCGGCCGGACGCCGGTGGGAGCGGTGTTCCCCGGCCAGACGCCGGCGGACGCGAGGCCGGGACATGCCAAAGGGTCGGCAGCCCACAGTTCGCCGGTTCCTGCGGGGGCGGTGCGGGTGTCCGATGCCGACCCGTACCGGCTGGGAGTGCACCGAGCGATCCACCTGCCCGGGATCGACGATGACATCCCGCCGGCCTACGTGGACCGCGATATCGACCATTCCCAGAACGGGATCCGTGCCCGACTGCGCACCGCCGCCCACCGGGGCGGATTCGTGCTGCTGGTCGGGGGATCCTCGGTAGGCAAGACCCGCTGCGCCCTCGAAGCCATCCGGGCCGAACTGCCCGACTGGTGGCTGCTCCGTCCCACCAGCCCCACCCAGATCACCGCCCTTGCCGCCGCGTCTCCCGCCCGCATCGTGCTCTGGCTGGACGAGCTCCAGAACTATCTGGGTGGCGAACACGGCCTGACCGCCGCCACAGTCAACGCCCTGCTCGACGCGCCCACCCCGGTTGTGCTTGTGGGCACGATCTGGCCCAGCCGCTACCGCGCCTTCACCACACCCCCGCCCCCCGACACGGACGACGACCCGTACCGGTGGGAACGCGACACTCTGCGCCAAGCCGCCGTCATCGACATCGACGGCCGGTTCACCCCCACCGAGCAGGCCCGCGCCCGCACCATCGCCGCCCACGACCCGCGGATCCAGATCGGGCTGGACAGCCCCGACGACGGGCTGACCCAAACCCTCGCCGCCGGCCCGGAACTGCTACGCAGCTGGACCAGCGCGAAAACCGACGCCCCCTACGCCTGGGCAGCCATCACCGCCGCCCTCGACGCGGCCCGCCTCGGCGCCCGCGCCCCCCTGACCAGCGACCTGCTTCGCGCGGCCGCCCCCGACTACTGCACCCCCCGACAGCAAGCCACCGCCCCACCCCACTGGTTCGAACACGCCCTCGCCTACGCCACCACCCCCATCCACGGCGCCAGCGCCACCCTCAACCTCGTCGGCACCGCCATGGGACAGACCACCGGCTACACCACCGCCGACTACCTCCTCCAACACGCCACCGCGGCCCGCCGCCACCAACGCCCACCCGCCAGCCTCTGGACCGCACTGCGCGACCACATCACCGACCCCGACGACCTCATCCAGGTCAGCAACGCTGCCCTGAACCGGCGGATCTACGCCATCGCCATCCCCCTCCTGCGCCGCCGCGCTGACACCAGCGACGTGGACGCCGCCGGCAGGCTGGCCAGCCTGCTCGCCGAGGTGGGCGAGCATGACGAGCTCCGCGCCCGCGCCGACACCGGCGACGAGCACGCCGCCGACGAGCTGGCCACACTGCTCGCCGCGGCAGGGGAACGCGACGGGTTGCACGCCCGCGCCCAGGCCGGCAGCGGGCCCGCCGCCCGCAGGCTGGCCGACCTGCTCGCCGCGGCAGGGGAGCGGCAGGCCGCGATCGATCTCCTACGTCCCCACGCCGACGCCGGCAACGAACAGGCCGCCGGTCGACTGGCCGAACTGCTGATCAAGGCCGGAGAACGGCAGGCCGCGATCGATCTCCTACGTCCCCACGCCGATACCGGCGACGTGGACGCCGCCATCCGGCTGGTTGATCTGCTGGCCGAGGCGGGGGAACGCGACGAGTTACACGCCCGTGCCCAGGCCGGCAATGCGCACGCCGCTCACAGGCTCGTCGGCCTGCTCACCAAGGCAGGGGATCGGCGGGCCGCCATCGATGTCATCCGCCCTCGCGCCGATGCCGGCGACGAGCACGCTGCCGACGAGCTGGCCATCCTGCTCGCCGAGGTGGGCGAGCACGACGAGCTCCGCGCCCGCGCCGACGCCGGCGACGAGTACGCCGCCGACGAGCTGGCCATCCTGCTCGCCGCGGCAGGGGAACGCGACGAGTTGCACGCCCGCGCCCAGGCCGGCAACTGGCAGGCCTCCTACAGACTGGCCGACCTGCTCGCCACGGCGGGCGAGCACGACGAGCTCCGCGCCCGCGCCGACGCCGGCGATGGGGAGGCCGCCGGTCGGCTGGCCGAGCTGCTGATCATGGCTGGAGAGCGGCAGGCCGCGATTGACATATTCCGCCCCCACGCCGAGACCGGCGGCCTACTCCTCGTCTACGGGCTGATCAACCTGCTAACCGCGGTGGGGGAGCAGCAGGCTGTGACCGACATACTGCGCACCCGTGCCGACGCCGGTGAAGGGCGCGCCGCCCGCCAGCTGGCCGACCTGCTGGCCGAGGCGGGGGACGAACGACTGCGGCGGTACGGATTCGACGCGCACGGACAGATCGCCGACGGGCCGACCTGGTAAGCGGGGCGTCTCGATACCAACCGAGGTGGAACGCGCCTGCCGCGCTGTCTGGCGAGGGCGAAGCCGGTCAGGACCCACAGCGGTGACGGAGCTGGCGCTCCTGCTCGGGGGGCAGATCCCGCATGGTGACCAGGTAGACGCCGATGCCGAGCGCGGAAGCGTCGGCGCGCAGCGCGAAGGCCGCGTCGACGACGTAGTCGCGAACCCGCTGGGCATCCGCGGCATCGATGGCACGTAGATCCATGATGACGGCCAGCCCCGACGACGGAGTCCTCCTCGACGGAAGTCCCGGCCTCGGCGTGGCCGTCCGGGCAGAGATCCGCTCACTGCGGTGCAGGAGGGTGCGTCGCCGTCTACGCCGCTGATCACACATGCGAAGATCAACAATTGGATCCGGGTGTATCAACAGTGTTGACTATCTTCAGACCGGCGTTCCGCGGCATCGCCCGCCACGGCCGCCTCGCCGAGAAACGGCTGTCCGACCGCGCCGTCGCGGACATCCTCGCCCGCCGCGCCGCCGCCGGGCTGACCGGCCACTTCGCCGGGCACTCCACCTGCCGCGACCCGCGCACGAAAAAACCCGGCCCGCGAGGGGGCCGGGTGGGCTAGTTGCCCAGGCTCGCATGCGACGGGTCTGGTGTCAAAGCGGCCTACCATTCGGCTGATCGGGCCGATCTGGGCCGGCAGTTGTGCCGCGGTGAGGTCAGCGGCGCGCAGCTGGTACCACCAGTGCCGGCCGATGCCGGTGTGCGGCGCTCCCCGTAGCGCGCCGGCGGTGTAGCCCTTGCTGGGGTTGACGACCCCGACGGGGACGAGCTCGCGGGCTTGGGCCACCG
>NZ_KB891141.1 GCF_000373365.1 Parafrankia discariae | reverse complement strand
CCACGTGGAAGAAGTCCACGGCCAGCATCGTCGACGCCTGCATGCGCAGGAACTGCCGCCAGGTCGTGTCGGTCTGCCGTTTCGGTGCCGGGGGCAGCCCCAGGGACGTCAGGACCCGGCGGATCGTGGACGCGCTCACCCGGTGGCCGAGTGTGAGGAGCTCGCCCTGGATCCGCTGGTACCCCCACGTCGGGTTCTCGGCCGCGAGCCGCTCGATCAGCGTGGCGATCTCCGTGCCCTCGATCCGGTTCGCGGTCGAGGCCCGGGAAACCTGCCCTCGCCGCCCGCTGTTGTCGGCGCGTTATCGCCGCGCGCGGGATGGGCAAGGTGGCTGGCAGGCTCCCCAGGCCCCGTCAGGTCGTGCATGCTGGCTTGGTCTTCGGTTGCCTGGTCAGAAGGTGAGGGTGCGTCCTTCCACCGCGGTGGTGTAGGCGACACCGTCGACTTTCAGTCCGTCGGGGTTGAGGAGGGTGATGGTGCCGCCGTGGTTGCCGAGCGCGACCGGAGCGGGGACGGGGACCCGTGCCGTGTCGCCGGCGGGCAGCACAAGGCTGGGCAGCGGGGCGTGGTGGTCTGCGCGGTCGAGCAGGGTCCACCCGGTCAGGTCGATGGCGGCGACGGTGGTGTTGAGCAGGGTGACAGTTTCGGCTTCGGGTGCTGGGCCGATGGGGTTGACCAGGGCGGCGATGATACGGATCTGCCGGTCGGGTTCCCCGGGCGCGGGCTGGCCACCGGGGGCGGCAGGGGGAATGCCGGGCAGGGTGTGGCCGGTGGTGTCGTCGGTGTGCCAGGACTGGTTCTGGAACGCCAGGAAGATCGCGACCCACCGGTCGGGAAAGGACAGCAGGAGGGCGCCGTCCTGCCAGACGCCGTCGTCGCCGGCGAACTGGCGGCTGTTGCCCTGGTTCATGTGGATGTCGTGGATGCCGTTGCCGGGGGTGAACCCGAAGATCTTGTCCGGGGTGGTGGGTTCCGGTCCCCAGCGCTGCCCAAAAGCGTAGAGCCGGGCGGTCGGGTCGATCGCGGCCCGCTGGATGTAGTGGTCGAGCTTGTCCGCGAGGTCGTTATCGGGGCCGGGCTTGTCGGTGGGCAGGGTCCGCAGGGTGGTGCGGTCGAACAGGTTGCCGCGGATGAAGTCCAACGCGAGCCCACCCGGGGCACTGTCCAGCGGGGTGAACCCTTCGGACAGGGCGGTGAGGCCGGGCAGGATCGGATGGGTGAAGTTCTCATCGGTGGTGTAGAGCAGTTCCGCGGGTGTCTGGGCGGACAGCACGTTGACCGCTATCCGGAACTGGGTCCCGGCCGCTTCTACCTGGATCTGGTAATGCGGGCTGTCGGTGTCGCTCTCCCTGCGCTGGTCCCGTACGCGGCCGGTGAGAACTCCGTAGGATTTCAGCGGCATGATGACCTCCACCAGATTTCTTTGTGGTTCAAGGCTTGCGCGAAGCGTAGCAGCACCCATGCCAGAAGACGGTTACCTGCGAGCCCGCGGCGCCGAGCAACATATGGGCACGCGGCGTCATCCAGACCTGCAGGGCTGGGCCACGAACAGCCGCAGCAGGCGGAGGTTCTGCGGGGTCATGCCCTGATTCCAGCCTGACGCCCACCACCCGCGTGCGCGGTCCCAGCAGATCGCCTGGCTGAAGGTGGAGAAGGAATGGCCGCGCGCTGGCAACGGGCGGAACGTCAGGTTAATAGGCGTAGGTGACGGTGGTCGCGGTGTTGGTCCAGGAACTCGCGTAGCTGGTGGATGGTCGTCGGGGCTGGTCGTTTCCCGCGCGGTCGACGTCCTTCTCAACATTCACCGGAAGGTCCCCGCCCGGACCACTGGCGGCGAGGCACAGCCGTCAGGCTGGCGCGGCATGCGGCGAGGACGGGGGAGGAACGTCGATGAGACAGGATGCTGCTGCCCCGGCACGGATGTCGGCCGGGTGAACGTTTCCCCCGGACACGACTGGTCGCGGACGGCCGGTCCGGGCGCGAAGGACAGCCGCTGTGGTCTCTCTCGGTTGGCTCCGTGCCTGCTGACCGGGCTGGGCGTGACGGGGTCGGCGCTCACGGTGGCGACAGCCGGGCGGCTGGCACTGCGGCCGGGTGTCGTCGCGCCGTCGGGCTGGTACGGGCTGCTCGGTAGGTGTCAAGTCAAATGAGACAGTTGGTCGTTGGTCGGTTGGCTTGGAACTGGCTGGTTGATCCACACGGTCTCGGGTAGCCGGGGCGATTCAGAGTCAAACCGGCGTGTTAATGATCTGCAAGCCCTTACCCTCACATGCACAGCTTTGACACAGGGGATGCACAGCGTAGACAAGGGCTGTCCCACCACGGTGGTGATACAAGACCAGCCGATCTCAAAGGAGGAGCGCACATGGCGGACCGTCAGCAGCCAAGCCGGATGCCGACGTACGAGGGGCGTGCACTGGCCCGTCCTGAGGAGGAGATCGTCGATCAGGGGCTGGGCTTCGACATGGGCACGGTGGTGAGCCGGCGGCGGATGCTGGCCTTCTTCGGTGTGGGTGCCGCGGCGGCAAGCCTAGCCGCCTGTACTCCAGGCCAGGTCGGATCCTCGGGGGTGTCCGCTGCTACGGCGTCCGCGGCTGCAGGGGAGATCCCCGAGGAGACCGCGGGCCCCTACCCGGGCGACGGGTCCAACGGGCCGGACGTCCTCGAGCAGAGCGGTGTGGTCCGCAGTGACATCCGGTCCAGCTTCGGCGACTCGACCGGCACGGCCGAAGGCGTCCCCATGACACTGGCGCTGACGGTCCGCGACCTCGCGAACGGTGGCACGCCCTTCGCCGGGGTGGCCGTGTACGTGTGGCACTGCGACCGAGAGGGCCGCTACTCGCTGTATTCCGACGGCGTCACCGACCAGAACTACCTGCGTGGCGTCCAGATCACCGACGCCGCCGGCACGGTCCGCTTCACCAGCGTCTTCCCCGCCTGCTACACGGGGCGCTGGCCGCACATCCACTTCGAGGTCTACCCCGACCAGGGCAGCATCACCGACGCCACCACGGCCATCGCCACCTCCCAGGTCGCACTCCCCCAAGACGTCTGCACCACGGTCTACGCCCAGCAGGGCTACGAGGCGTCCGTGAGCAACCTGGCCCAGGTCAGCCTCTCCAGCGACAACGTCTTCGGCGACGACTCCGGCGCCAGCCAACTCGCCACCGTGACTGGCGACGTCACCGGCGGCTACACCGTCTCCCTTCCTGCCAGCGTCGACACCGCCACCACCCCCGGCGGCGGCCAAGCCCCCGGAGGGGGCGGCGGTCAGCCGCCGTCCGGCGGGCCAGGCGGTCAGCCGCCGGCCACATCGAGCTGACCAGCCCCTCGTCGAACCGGGACACCCCATGAATCTCGGAGCCGCTGAGCTTGTCGTTTAACCGCCGGGTGTCACGCTGTGCGATACCTGCTGGTGTTGTGGGGCGGGTCGGCGTGTCCTCGTGACGTGGGACGACCTTCGGAAGATCGTGCTCTCGCCAAAGAAGCCGGATCAAGCCGAAGGTCGTGATGGGCAGTGTGCAGGATGAACCAGGACGCGTCGAGGCTTTGGGGAGGCTGTGTCGCTTCCGGCAGGAGTTCTACGCCTGCCTGACCCGCCGAGCGGACGTGCTGTTCGAAACGGCGGAGGCGGTGCTGTGCACCGACGGCCCGGTCAAGACACTGGTCGACCTGACACTGGCGCCGGAGCACCGTCGCGGCCATGGAGCATTGTACGACGGGCTGAGCAGCGGCCAATTAGAGATCGCCCGGCTGCGACGTGCGCTCGCGGACCTTCCGCTGCCCGCGGCCGCCGACGGACGACTCGTGCTGGCCGTCGATGTCAGCCCGTGGCTGCGCTCGGATGCGCCGACCAGCGCGGAGCGGCTGTTCTGCCATGTTCACGGTCGGGCGAAGAACCAGGCCCAGCTGATTCCTGGCTGGGGCGTACTCGTTCGTCGCCGCCCTCGAGTCCGGCCGGACGTCGTGGACCGCGGTCCTGGACGCGGTTCGCCTCGGCCCCACCGACGACGCCACAGCGGTGACCGCCGACCAGCTCCGGGCTGTCGTGGGCCGTCTGATCGCCGCCGGGCACTGGCACGACGGCGACCCGAACATCCTCATCGTGATGGACGCCGGGTACGACGTGACCCGGCTGGCGTTCGTCCTGGCCGACCTGCCCGTCGAGGTGCTCGGCCGGATCCGTTCCGACCGGGTCCTGAGGCTCCCCAAACCACCGAGACAGCCAGGTACCAACGGCCGTCCGCCCAAGCACGGCCCCGAGTTCGCCCTCGACAGACCCGCGACCTGGTCCGCACCGCAGCACACCACCATCACCAACACCAGCCGCTACGGCACCGCCACCGCGACCAGCTGGAACCGGCTACATCCCCGGCTCACCCACCGCACCTGCTGGCTCGACCACCCCGGCGACCTGCCGATCATCGAAGGGCTCTGTTGCATCGGCGGAGTCCGCTGTCTCACGGCCGTCGATCGGTCATGATCGAGTGATGCGTCGACGTCGTGTCTGTCCACCGGTTCCGGTGTCGGAGTTCGCGGGGTTCCGGTTCCCGCCGGAGGTGATCGTCCTCGCCGTCCGCTGGTACCTGCGGTACGCGCTGTCCTACCGGGATGTCGAGGAGCTCCTCGCCGAACGCGGCCTCGATGTTGATCACGTCACGGTGTATCGGTGGGTGCGGCGCTTCACGCCTCTGCTGGTCGAGGCTGCTCGGCCGTGTCGGCACCGGCCCGGGGACAGGTGGTTCGTCGATGAAACGTACGTCAAGGTCGCCGGCCGATGGACCTACCTCTACCGGGCCGTCGACCAGCATGGCCAGGTCATCGACGTCCTCGCCAGCACACGACGCGACCAAGCCGCTGCCCAGCGCTTCTTCGGTCGGGCGCTAACGCAGGGGCGCCGGCCGGCCGAGGTCACCACCGACAAGGCACCCGTCTACCCGCGGATCCTCGACGAGCTGCTCCCCGAGGCCTG
>NZ_KB891140.1 GCF_000373365.1 Parafrankia discariae | reverse complement strand
CAGCACACCAGCCGCGTACGCCGCAGTGACCTCACCGATCGAATGACCCACCACCACCTCCGGAACCACCCCGTACTGACGCAGCAACGCCAGCAGACCCACCTCAACCGCGAAAATCGCCGGCTGCGCGTAACCCGTCTGATCCAACAACTCCGGCGCNTTGTCGATCACATCCCGGACCGGACGATCCAACAGACCATCCAGATGCGCACAGGCCGCGTCGAAAGCATCCGCGAAGACGGGGAAGGCACCGCGGAGCCGGCTGCCCATGCCGGGACGCTGGGCGCCCTGACCGGTGAACAGCACCGCCAGCCGGCCGCCGGTGACCGTCCCGGTGACCGCGTCGCCGGGGAGCCGGCCGTCGGCCAGCGCGGTGAGGGCGTCGCGCAGGTCCGCGGTGTCCGAGGCGAGGAGCACCGCGCGGTGCCGCAGCGCCGGGCGTGCCGCGTAGGCCCGGCCGATCGCGGAGACCGGCAGGGTGGGATGGGCCGTCAGGTGGGCGGCGAGCCGGCGGGCCTGCGCGCGCAGGGCTGTCTCGTCGTGGCCGGCCAGCAGCACCGGGTACGGCGACGGCGTCAGCGCCGGCCCTGCGCCCGCGGCCGGATTCGGGGTCTCGTCGCGCTCCAGGGCTTCGTCCCGGCCCGGGGCCTGTTCGAGGACGACGTGGGCGTTGGTGCCGCTGAACCCGAACGAGGAGACGCCGGCCCGGCGCGGACGGCCCTCCTCCGGCCAGGGCCGCGCCGCGGTGAGCAGCCGGACGGCCCCGGAGGTCCAGTCCACATGCGGGCTCGGCTCGTCCACGTGCAGGGTGCGCGGCAGGATGCCGTGGCGCAGCGCCAGCACCATTTTGATCAGTCCGGCCAGGCCGGCGGCGGCCTGGGTGTGGCCGATGTTGGACTTGACCGAGCCGAGCCAGAGCGGCCGGTCGGCCGGCCGGTCCTGGCCGTAGGTGGCGAGCAGGGCCTGGGCCTCGATCGGGTCGCCGAGGGTGGTGCCGGTGCCGTGCGCCTCGACGGCGTCGACGTCCTGCGGGGTCAGGCCGGCGGTCGCGAGCGCCTGCCGGATGACGCGGCGCTGGGACGGTCCGTTGGGGGCGGTCAGCCCGTTGCTGGCCCCGTCCTGGTTGACGGCGCTGCCGCGGATGACGGCGAGGACGCGGTGGCCGTGCCGGCGCGCGGCGCTGAGCGGCTCGACGACGAGCATGCCGGCGCCCTCGCCCCAGGCGGTGCCGTCGGCGGCGGCGGCGAAGGACTTGCAGCGGCCGTCGGCGGCCAGGCCGCGCTGGCGGGCGAACTCGACGAACGTCCCCGGGGTCGACATCACCGTCACGCCGCCGACCAGCGCGAGCTCGCACTCACCGGCCCGCATCGCCTGCACGGCCAGGTGCAGCGCGACCAGCGAGGACGAGCAGGCGGTGTCGACCGTGACCGCCGGCCCCTCCAGCCCGTACATGTAGGCGAGCCGGCCGGAGAGGATGCTCGCCGCGTTGCCGGTCCCGATGTGGCCCTCGGCGCCGGTGTCGCCTTCGAGCAGCGCCACGTAGTCCTGGCCGTTGGAACCGGCGAACACGCCGACCGGACGTCCGCGCAGGGACAGCGGGTCGATCCCGGCCCGCTCGAAGGCCTCCCAGGACGTCTCCAGCAGCAGCCGCTGCTGCGGGTCCATGGCCAGGGCCTCGCGCGGGCTGATCCCGAACAGGTCGGCGTCGAACTCGGCGGCGTCGTGCAGGAAACCGCCCGCGTGGGCGTAGAAGGTGCCGGGACGCTCCGGGTCCGGGTCGTAGAGGGCGTCGAGATCCCAGCCGCGGTCGGTCGGGAACGGGCCCATCGCGTCGCCGCCGGCGACGAGCAGCTCCCACAGCGCGTCAGGGGTGTCCACCCCGCCCGGGAACCGGCAGGCCATGCCGACGATCACGATCGGGTCGTCGGCGATATCCACCGTGGACGTCGGTGCGCCCGTCGGCGGCAGCGGAACCGACGACGGCGCCCCGGTGGTGCCGCCGGCGAGGTCGAGGACGAGGCCGACGAGCCGTTCGACATCCGGGTAGTCGAACACCAACGTCGCCGGCAGCGTCAGGCCGGTGGCGGTCCCCAGCCGGTTGCGCAGCTCGACCGCGGTCATCGAGTCGAAGCCCAGCTCGCGGAACGACCGGTCGGGCCCGACAGCCGCCTCGGAGGAGTGGCCGAGGACGGCCGCGACGGTCCCCTGCACCAGCTCGCGCGCCAGGCGGTCGCGGTCGGCGGAGGTCGCCCCGGCCAGCCGCTCGGCGAACGCGCCGGTGGGACGTCCCCCCGCGGCCGGCGCCGGCCCCGCCGCCTCGGGCAGCCCGTCGAACAGCGCCCGCGGCCGGCTGGCCGTGAAGATCGGCAGAAACGTCTCCCACCGGACGTCGGCCACGACGAGCGGGCCGCCGCCGTCCGGCGAGTCGGCCTCGGGGCCCGTGCCGACGGCGCCGGCGAGGGCGGCGATGGCATGGCGCGGGCTCATCGGGGCCAGGCCGCGGCGGCGCAGGTTGTCCGCGACGGCGTCGTCGGCGGCCATGCCGGTCTCCGCCCAGGGACCCCAGGCGAGCGCGGTCGCGGGCCGGCCGGCGGCCCGGCGGCGCTGGGCCAGCGCGTCCAGGGCGGCGTTGGCGGCGCCGTAGGCCGCCTGCCCGGCGCTGCCCCACACGCCGGAGATGGAGGAGAAGACGACGAACGCGTCCAGCGGGGTGTCGCCCAGCAGCTCGTCGAGGTGCCGGGCGCCGGCGACCTTGCCGGCCATGACCCGGGCCAGGTGGTCGGCGTCGGCCGCCAGGAGCGGGGCGTCCTCGGCGACCCCGGCCGCGTGCACCACCGCGTTGACCGGTCCGTCGGGGGAGTTCGGGCCGTTGGGCGACTCCGGGCCACCGAGGGAGCCGAGGGAGCCGAGGAGCTCCGCGACCGCCGCGCGGTCGGCGAGGTCGCAGGCCCGCACCAGGACCTGCGGCCCGGCGGCGGACAGCTCCTCGACGAGCGCCGGCACACCGGGAGCGTCCGGGCCGCGCCGGCTCACCAGTACCAGCCGGTCGACGCCGTTCGCGGCGGCCCAGCGGGCCACCTCGGCGCCGAGGCTGCCCGTCCCGCCGGTGACGAGCAGCGTGCCGCGCGGCCGCCAGCTCCGGTCGGCCGCCGCCGGGGCGGCGTGCGCCAGCCGGCGGACGAAGATGCCACCGTCGCGGACGGCCACCTGGTCCTCGCCGGCCGGCAGGCCGGTCAGCGCGGCCACCGCCCGGGCCGCGGTCGGCGCGTCGACCGCGACCGGCAGGTCGATCAGACCGCCCCACCGTTCCGGGTGCTCCAGGCCGACCACCCGGCCGAGGCCCCAGATCTCAGCCTGACCCGCGGCCAGGAAGCCGTCCGTGGGGCCGGTCGTGACCGTGCCCGAGGTCACCAGCCACAGCGGGGCGGCGACGCCCGCGTCCCCCAGCGCCTGCACGACCGCCAGCGTGCCGGCGAGGCCGACGGCCCCGGCGATCGCGACGACGCCGGTCGGGGGCTCGTCCAACGCGGACAGCCGGGCGGCGAGATCGGCCCGGTCACCGACCGGCACCACCCGCACGGTCGCCCCGGCCGCGGAAAGCGAGACAGTGAGAGCGGCGGCCAGCTCGGCATCCGGAGCGGCGTCCAGCCCGTCCTGGTCACCAAGCCCCTCCTGGTCACCAAGCCCGTTCTGCTCAGCAGCGCCGATCAGCAGCCAGCTCCCGGGCTGCGGGCGAGGAGCAGGGTCGGGGACCCGCTGCCAGTCGACCCGGTAGCGCCAGCCGTCGACCGCGGCGGAGTCACGGCGGCGGGCCCGCCAGGCGGCGAGCGCCGGCAGGACGGCCTCCAGCGCGGTGTCCGACACCTCGAGCTGGGTGGCGAGACCGGGGACGTCGCCGCGGTCCACCAGCTCCCAGAAGTCGGCGGCCGCCCGGTCCGCGGATACGGCGGGCACGGCGGATTCGGGGAGGGCGTCGAGCCAGTACCGCTGCCGGTCGAAGGCGTAGCCGGGCAGGGCGGGGTGCGGGCCGTCGATGCCGGCGAACAGGGCGGACCAGTCGACCGGAACGCCGGCGACGAACAGCCCGGCCAGCCCGGTGAGCGCGGCGGCCGCCTCGTCGCCGTCCCGGCGCAGCAACGACATGAAACCGCCGGGGCGCCGCGGGAGGCACTGCTGGGCCAGCGTCGTCAGCGTCGCGTCCGGGCCGAGCTCGACGAGGCAGCCCGCCTGCAGCTCGGCGAGCGCGCCGACGGCGGCGGCGAACCGGACCGGCTCGCGAACCTGGCGCACCCAGTACTCCGGATCGGACCAGAGCCCCGGCGTGACCGGACGCCCGGTCACCGTCGAGACCGCGGGCAGGCTCGGCTCGACCAGCGTCAGCCCGCGCACCACCGCCCGGAACCCGGCCAGCATCGGCTCCATCAACGCCGAGTGGAACGCGTGGCTGGTCCGCAGCCGGGACGTCTTCCAGCCACGGGCGGCGGCCCGCTCGGCGACGGCGGCGACCGCCTCCCCCGGCCCCGACACGACCACCGACGACGGACTGTTGACCGCGGCGAGATCCAGATCGGCACCGACGAGCTCGACCACCTCAGCCTCACTCGCCTGGACGGCCAGCATCGCCCCGCCGGCGGGCAGCGCCTGCATCAACCGGCCCCGCGCCGCCACCAGCGCCGCCGCGTCCGCCAGACTCAACACCCCCGCCGCGTACGCCGCCGTGACCTCCCCCACCGAATGCCCCGCCACGACCTCCGGCGTCACACCCCACGACCGCAGCAACCCCAGCAACCCCACCTCCACCGCGAACAACGCCGGCTGCGCCCACCCCGTCTGATCCAGCAGACCCCCACCCACACCCACACCCTCGACAGCACCCGCACCGGCACCACCGACATCGACCCCGGCACCGGCACCGGCACCGGCACCGGCGACATCGACCCCGCCGATGACCAGACGCAACGGCCGATCCAGATGCCTGTCCAACAGGTCACAGACCTCGTCGAACGCCGCAGCGAACGCCGGGAACACCTCGTACAGCCGCCGGCCCATCCCCACCCGCTGCGAACCCTGACCGGCGAAGA
>NZ_KB891139.1 GCF_000373365.1 Parafrankia discariae | reverse complement strand
TCTTCGCCGGTCAGGGTTCGCAGCGGGTGGGGATGGGCCGGCGGCTGTACGAGGTGTTCCCGGCGTTCGCTGCGGCGTTCGACGAGGTCTGTGACCTGTTGGACAGGCATCTGGATCGGCCGTTGCGTCTGGTCATCGGCGGGGTCGATGTCGCCGGTGCCGGTGCCGGTGCCGGGGTCGATGTCGGTGGTGCCGGTGCGGGTGCTGTCGAGGGTGTGGGTGTGGGTGGGGGTCTGCTGGATCAGACGGGGTGGGCGCAGCCGGCGTTGTTCGCGGTGGAGGTGGGGTTGCTGGGGTTGCTGCGGTCGTGGGGTGTGACGCCGGAGGTCGTGGCGGGGCATTCGGTGGGGGAGGTCACGGCGGCGTACGCGGCGGGGGTGTTGAGTCTGGCGGACGCGGCGGCGCTGGTGGCGGCGCGGGGCCGGTTGATGCAGGCGCTGCCCGCCGGCGGGGCGATGCTGGCGGTCGCCGCCGGCGAACCGCGGGTCGCGGAACTGCTCGCCGAGCTCGGACAGCCGGTGGAGATCGCCGCGGTCAACGGCCCGGGGTCGGTCGTCCTCGCCGGCCCGGTGGACGGTATCGAGAAGGTCGCCGCGGCCGCGGCCGAGCGGGGCTGGCGGGCCAGCCGGCTGCGGGTGAGCCACGCGTTCCATTCGGCGCTGATGGAGCCGATGCTCGCCGGGTTCGGCGCCGTCGTGACCGAGCTGACGTTCGCCCCGCCGCGGCTGGCCGCCGTCTCGACCGTGAGCGGCTCCGTCGTGGCCGGCGAGTGGGCCGATCCGGAGTACTGGGTGGGTCAGGTCCGCCGTCCGGTGCGGTTCGCCGACGCCGTGACGGCGATGGCCGCCCAGGGCGTCACCCGGATCCTCGAGGTGGGGCCGGACGGCGTGCTCACCGCGATGGTGCGCGAGACGCTGCCCGAGCTGGTCGCCGCGCCGACCCTGCGCCGTGACCGCGACGACGTCGCCGCGCTGCTCGCCGGTGTCGCCGAACTGTTCGTGCACGGCGAGTCCGTCGACTGGGCGGCCGGCTTCGACGGCACGCCCGCGCGGGTCGTCGCCCTGCCCACCTATGCCTTCCAGCACCAGCGGCTCTGGCTCGACACGCTCACCGGTCCCGGCGACCTCTCCGGCGCCGGCCTGGGGGACGCCGGCCATCCGCTGCTCGGTGCGGCGGTGACCCTGCCGGACGACGACGCGCTGCTGTTCACCGGACGGCTCGCCCACGACACCCCGGCCTGGCTGGCCGAACACCTCGTCTACGGCTCGGCTGTGGTGCCCGGCACCGCGCTGGTCGACATCGCGCTCGCCGCCGGTGACCGCGCGGGCGTGCCGGTCCTCGACGAGCTGGTGCTGCGGGCGCCGCTGGTGCTGCCGGAACGCGGCGGGGTGCAGCTGCGGGTCAGCCTGAGCGGCCCCGCCGCGGACGGCTCCCGGGACGTGCGGATCCACGCCCGCGCCGAGGCCAGCGGCGGGGACGACGGCGACGGCGCCGCGACGCCGTGGCAGACCCACGCCACCGGCCAGCTCCGGGCCGCCGCCCCGACCGACACCGAACCGCCCCTGGCAGCCGAGGCGGCCGAGGCGGCGACCGGTCCGGGGGAGGCGCCGGCCGGCGCCGGTGAGCTGGCGGCCGGGTGGTACGAGTCGCTCGCCGGGTCCGGGCTCGACTACGGGCCCACCTTCCGCGGCCTGGCAGCCGTCTGGCAGGACGGCGCGGACGTCCACGCCGACGTCCGGCTGCCCGCGGCGTCGCACGGCGAGGCCGGCGGCTTCGGTGTGCACCCGGCGCTGCTGGACGCCGCCCTGCACGCGGTCGGCGCCGCGGGCCTGCTCGGCGCGGAGCCGGGCCGGGCCTGGCTGCCGTTCGCGTTCGCCGGGGTGCGCCAGCACGCCGTGGGCGCCACCGGTCTGCGGATCCGCCTGCGCGCCCTGGGCGCCGACACGGTCCGGCTCGTCGCGCTGGACGGCACCGGCGCCCCGGTGATCTCCATCGAGCGGCTGTCGTTCCGCCCGGTCGCCCCCGACCAGCTGGCCGACCCCCGGGACGCCGCCGCCCCCGTCTTCGCGATCGACTGGACATCCCAGCCGGTCGCCGACACCCGCGAGGACGCCGCCGGCAGCTGGGTGACGGTGCCGCTGGCGGCCGGGCTGCCCGAGCCGGCGGACGCCCTCGCCGTCGTGGTCCTGGACTGCACCGCGGCCGCCCCGCGACCCTCCGCGCCGAACGGCGTCCCGGCGCAGCGGGCCCCGCTGACCACGGCCCTGCCGGACGCCGCCCTGGTGCGCGACCGCGCCGCCGCGCTCCTGGACGTCCTGCGGACGTGGGTGCAGGAGCCACGCTGGGCGCGGGCCCGGCTGGTCGTGGTGACCTCCGGGGTGGTCGCGGTGGACCCCGGGGACAGCCTGGACGGCCTGGCGAGCGCGGCACTGTGGGGCCTGGCCCGCGCCGCCCGCTCGGAGCACCCGGACCGCATCAGCCTGGTCGACGTCGACCTCCCCCTCGACGACCCGGGCACCCGCCGGGCGCTGCGCGCCGCGGTGGACGCCGCGCTGCCCGAGGCGGCGCTGCGGGCCGGCGCGCTGCGGGTACCCCGCCTGGTCCGCGCCACTCTCCCCACCGCCGCGACCACGGCGCCCCCCGCCGACGCGGGCTCCGTCGGGGATCGCCTGTCCGGCGGCGGGACGGTCGTGGTGACGGGCGCGACGGGAACCCTGGGCGGGGCCGTCGCCCGGCATCTGGTCACCGCGCACGGGGCGTCCGACCTGCTGCTGGTGAGTCGACGCGGCGAGGCCGCCCCGGGCGCCGCGGAGCTGACGGCGGACCTGGTCGCGCTGGGCGCCCGGGTCCGGGTCGCCGCGTGCGATCTGGCCGACCGGTCCGCGGTGGTCGAGCTGCTGCGCGCCGAGCCGGTGACGGCCGTCGTGCACGCGGCGGGCGTCCTGGACGACGGGATGCTGACCTCGCTGACCGCGCAACGGCTGGCGGGCGTGTTCGCGGCGAAGGTGGACGCGGTCCTCAACCTGCACGCGGCCACCGCCGAGCGCGACCTGGCGGCGTTCGTACTGTTCTCCTCGGCCTCCGGGGTGTTCGGCAACGCCGGCCAGGCCAACTACGCGGCGGCGAACACCTTCCTGGACGCCTTCGCCGCCTGGCGGCGGGCCCGCGGGCTCGCCGGGACGTCGCTGGCCTGGGGCCTGTGGGCCGCCGACGGCGGGATGGCCGGCGCCCTGGACGAGACCGACCGCCGGCGGCTGACCCGTTCGGGCTTCGGCGAGCTGTCCGTCGCGGACGGGCTCGGCGTCCTGTCCGCCGCCCTCGGTACCGCCGCCGGTACCGCCGGCCAGTCGCTGCTGGTGCCGGTGGCGATCGACCTGGCGGTGATGCGCGCCGAGGCCGCCGCCGGCGGGGTGGTGCCGCCGCTGCTGCGCGGGCTGGTCCGGGTGCTCCGGCGGGCCGCGGGCGCGGGTGGCGGCGGCGAACCGGTGACCCTCGGCAGCCGGCTCGCCGCGATGCCCGCGGCCCGGCGGCAGCGCGCGCTGCTCGACCTGGTGCGGGAACGCACCGCACGGATCCTCGGCCACACCTCGGCGGGCGCGGTGGAGTCGTCCCGCGGCTTCCTCGAGCTCGGTTTCGACTCGCTGACGGCCGTCGAGCTGCGTAACCAGCTCACCGTCGAGACCGGCCTGCGGCTGCCGGCGACGCTGCTGTTCGACCATCCGTCGCCGACCGCGCTCGCCCGCCACCTGCTGGCCGAGCTGAACCTGCCCGAACCGGACGGCGGCGCTGGCGCGGGTGACGCCGACGATGACGCCGGTTCCGCCCGGGAGCCGGGTGGGCCCGACGGCCCGTCGCCGCGGGCGCTGCACGCCGAGATCGACAGCCTGGTGGCGATGCTGCGGGCGGCGGCCGCCGGGGACGTCGTCGCGGACGGCGACCGCCAGTCGATCGGGGAGCGGCTCCGGCTCCTCGCCGCCGGCTGGAACGGCCCGGCCGCCGCGACCGCGGCGGCGACCGACCTGGAGTCCGCGACCGCGGAGGAGATCTTCGACCTCCTCGACAGCGAGCTCGAGTCCCCGTGACCACCCTTGACCCATCTCTCCAGGCGAAGGCGACGGCGTGATGAACGAGGACAAGTACCTCGCCTACCTCAAGCGGGCGACCGCCGACCTGCGTGCCGCCCGCCAGCGGTTGCAGGAGCTGGAGGAACGGGACCACGAGCCGATCGCCGTCGTCGCGATGAGCTGCCGCTACCCCGGCGGGGTGAACAGCCCCGACGAGCTGTGGCGGCTGGTCGCGGCCGGCCGGGACGCGATCGGCGGCTTCCCCGCCGACCGCGGCTGGACGGTCGACGGCCTTTACGACCATGACACCGGCGAGCTCGAGCGGGACGCCGAGCCGGCCGGCGGGTTCCTCTACGATGCCGCCGGCTTCGACCCGCACCTGTTCGGGATCAGCCCGCGCGAGGCGCTCGCGATGGACCCGCAGCAGCGCCTGCTGCTGGAGGCCGCCTGGGAGGCGTTCGAACGCGCCGGTCTCGACCCGCTCGGACTGCGCGAGAGCCACATCGGCGTCTTCGCCGGCGTGATGTACCACGACTACGGGGCCCGGCCGCTGGAGCTGCCCGACGGCGTCGCCGCCTACCTCGGCAACGGCAACCTGGGCAGCGTGGCGTCCGGCCGGATCGCCTACACGTTCGGCCTGGAGGGGCCGGCGGTCACCGTCGACACGGCCTGCTCGTCGTCGCTGGTCGCCCTGCATCTCGCCGCGCAGGCGCTGCGGGCCGGCGACTGCGACCTGGCGCTCGCCGGCGGTGTATCGGTGATGGCGACACCCGCCACGTTCATCGAGTTCAGCCGGCAGGGCGGTCTGGCCGCGGACGGCCGGTGCAAGTCGTTCGCGGCGGCGGCGGACGGCACGGGCTGGGGTGAGGGCGTCGGGTTGTTGCTGGTGGAGCGGTTGTCGGATGCCCGGCGTCATGGTCATCCGGTGTTGGCGGTGGTGCGGGGCAGCGCGGTGAACTCCGACGGTGCCAGCANCGGNCTGACCGCNCCGAACGGCCCNNCCCAGCAGCGCGTCATCCNGCAGGCNCTCNCCGNNGCCCNNCTNNNNCCNGCCNANNTCGACGTGGTGGAGGCGCACGGGACGGGGACGCGGCTGGGTGACCCGATCGAGGCGCAGGCGTTGTTGGCGACCTACGGTCAGGATCGGCCGTCGGGTCGGCCGTTGTTGTTGGGGTCGGTGAAGTCGAACATCGGTCATACGCAGGCGGCGTCGGGTGTGGCCGGTGTGATCAAGATGGTGTTGGCGATGCGGCATGGGGTGTTGCCGCGGACGTTGCATGTGGATGCGCCGTCGCCGCAGGTGGACTGGTCGGCGGGCGCGGTGGAGCTGCTGACCGA
>NZ_KB891138.1 GCF_000373365.1 Parafrankia discariae | reverse complement strand
GGCCGCCAGCGTCGTGAAGACCACCGTGGAGATCGTCCGGAAGAAAGAAGGCCAGAAAGGCTTCCAGCCGCTCCCGAAACGCTGGGTCGTGGAACGCACCCTGGCGTGGATCACCGGCCACCGTCGTCTCGCCCGCGACTACGAACGTGACCCGGCCAGCTCCGCCACCTTCGTCTACTGGGCCATGATCCGCACCATGGTCCGCCGCCTCGCTCGTCGTGCCCCTGCCTCACGCTGGACCCCCAGAAAGGCGACCGAGAGCTAAGAACATCAAGATTCAGGACAGGCACTGAGACACCCCGACCGCCCGTCCGCTGCTCGCGGGGCCGAACTCTCTCCCCACATCACGCGCAACCCGGCGCCGCTCGTGATCGACGGCATCGCGCCGCGGTTGTCGCCGCGACCGCCGCCGCCCTGCGCGGCCGACCCGCCGACGGCTCGGTCGTTCCCGTCACCAGGTCCGGGCGAGCACGTTGGTCAGGTAGCCGGTCATGCGGTCGAGCTTCGGCCGGTCGTCGGGGTTGGTCGCCGAGAGCTTGCCCTGCGCCCATTCGGCGGCCCACGTGGGCACGTTGTGGGCGACGATCACGTACGTCCAGTTGTGGCCCCACCGGTCGGAGTCGTACCGCTCACGCATCGCCCTGGCGGTCGAATCAAGCGCCCAGTACGGATCGAGCGCCCGGTCCTTCGTGACGTCCGGCAGCGTGGTGTTCCACTGGCAGAGCCCGAAATCGGAGTTGGTCCAGTAGCCGACGGCCCCGGGGTCCCAGTTGCTCTCCAGCGCCGTCACGCCCCGCAGCAGTCCACGCGGAACGGTGTACTTGGTCGCGTACCGGTCGGCGATCGGCATGAACAGCGCGTACGAGGTCTCCTTGTGCACCAGGCCCGGCGGGTTGCGCTCGGTGGCGACGAAGTACATGTCCTGGTTGATGACCTGCTGTCTGCCCTGTTGGAAGGCGAGCACCGCGGCCCTCGTCCGCTCGGCGAACCGGCCGTCCGTCGGGATCGGGGTGCCCGGCCCGTTGTGCCAGTTCAGCGCCCGCTGGATCGCCTTCACGGCGGCACGCACGGCGGCGATGTCGTCCTGGCTGCCGCCCTCGGGAGCTTTCTCGCCGGCACCGACCCCGTAGTAGGGACCGAAGCCGGTTCCGGCGGCGTCGACCGTGCCCCCGTAACCGTCCTTCGGCCAGCTGCCCCGGCCCACGCGCACCCGGTCCGGTGTGGTCACGGCGCCTCCTCTCGTCTCGTCCGTTCATCTCGTCCGTCGCGCCGTGCGCTGTGCGCTGTGCGCCACGCACCGGGCCGCGGTCCTTGTCGGCCTGCCCCGAAATCCCCGGGAAATACCCGGCCGCGGGTCTGATGCGCGACCATGGTCACGAGGGACGGGGGTCTCGGTGGACGTCGATCATGCACGCCTGTTGGCGGCGGCGGTGGACCTGGCGCCGTCCCGGTCCACCGGATTCGCCTCCTGTCTCTGCGCGCTTCTGCTGGTCGGCGCGCGGCCGTTCTGGAAGCGTATGGGGCACCTCGACACAGCGGTTCACGAGGGCGGTCACGCCCTGGTGGCTTTCCTGGTCAGTCGGCTGTTCGTGGCCGTTCGGCTCGAGCGTGACCAGAGCGGGGTGACCTTCTCCTACGGCCGGTCGCGCGGCCTCGGTTGGCTGGCTGTCGCGGCGGCCGGTTATACGGCACCCTCGCTGTTCGGCCTCGCCGGCGCCGCACTGTTGTCGAGCGGTAATGTCACGGCTACGCTGATCCTTGGCGGTCTGGCGACCGTCAGTCTGCTGCTGGTGGTGGAGAACGCCTTCGGCGTGCTGGTCGTAGGCGTCATGCTGGCGTTTCTCATCCTGGTGGCGACCGAGGGCTCCCCGGGAGTGCAGCTGTTCGCGGCCTGCACGGTGAGCTGGTTTCTGCTGTTAGCGGCGATCCGGTCGTTGGGTGTTCTTCGGCGGGCCCGGCGGTTCTCCCGATCCTCGGACGCCGACGTGTTGGGCAGGTTGACGCATCTGCCGGCGGCGGTGTGGATAGCGGTCTTCTACGCTGTCGACTTTTACTGCCTGATCCTCGGCGGCCGGCTGCTACTCGACGGCTGAACGGTGCCGAGCGGTGGATTGAAGCCGGGTGGACGAACGATGGGAGATGAGGCTCATGGCTCGGACCTATGATTTCGGTGGCTCAGGGCCGGCGCGGCCAGCGGGTGCGGCAACCCGGACCATCGTGTCCCTCGCACTGCCGGTGACACTGTTGGCGCTCCCGTTCTCCGTGCTCGCCGGGATGTTGCTGGTTCTCGTCGGTCCGGCGGTGCTGTGCGCTGTAGCGGCGGCGGCCTGTGTCAACCGGGACGGTGTCGCCAGCGGGGCGCTGCTCGCGTTGACCGCCCCGTTCTTCGTGATTCTGACCATGATCCTGGTGACGGCCGCGGGCTGGTGGTCCACGGCGGCCGGTGTGGGGTGTGTCGGCGCGGCGTTCCCCCTGATCTGGCCGTTGTTCTGGGAGCGGCGTCGGGAACGGGCCCCCGTCAGATCCGGTGTGTCCGGGCAACCCCGGCGGTGATCAGGCCTACCACGACACTTCAAGCCGGCCGGAAAAGCCTGCCGGAACACCTGATGCCCACCGTGACATTGTGCCAGTCATGGTGACTCTTGGACCGATCGGAATCGCGGCTTCCGGGCTCGCGGCGGACCATCCCGACGCCGAGATCGATCTCGCGCGGAAGGCGGAGGCCGCGGGCTACTCGACCGTGTGGCTGGCTGGCGGCCAGGGCAACAACCTGCCGGTCATCGACCGGGTCGTGCGTGCGACGGAGCGCATCCAGGTGGCCAGCGGCATCCTCTCGGTGGACGTCGTGCCGGCCCGCGAGGTGGCGCGAGCGTACGCGGACCTCGAGAAGGCGGCGCCCGGCAGGTTCGTCGTCGGCCTCGGCGGCGCGCACGGCCCCAGACCGCTGCGAACGCTCAACTCCTACCTGGACGACCTCGACGGCCCCGACAGCCCCGCCGGCGACGGCCACGGCGACGCCGGCGCACCGGTGGTGCCCGCGACGTCCCGCGTGCTCGCCGCGCTGGGCCCGGCGGTCCTCGCGCTCGCCCGTGATCGCGCCGCCGGCGCCTACCCGTACCTGGTGACCCCGGAATACGTCGAACAGGCGCGGGCGACGCTCGGCCCGGGCGCGGCGTTGGCTGTGCTGCTGACGGTCGTGCCCGAGACCGACCCGGCCACCGCCCGCGCCGCGGCCACCGCGGGGCTGAGCTTCCTGCGCACGGTGCCCGGCTACCACCGCAACTTCCTCCGGATGGGCTTCACCGACTCCGAGATCGCCGACCTCGACACCAGATTCGTCGACGCGGTGACCGCCTGGGGGGATCTCGACACGATCGTCACCCGCATCGGTGAGTACCACACCGCCGGCGCCGACCAGGTCGTCCTGCGGCTCAGCGGCGAGGCCGAGTACTTCGAGCGGTGGCTGCGCCGATTCGCCGAGGCGTTGCTGCCCTGACCGAGGGGCGAGGCGGTGGGTGGGCGGGCCCGTTCTGGGAGCATGTGCGGTGGCGGGCCCGTCCGAGGGTCGGGCGACGGCGCTCGGGCGACAGCGGTCAGGCGACGGCGGTCAGGCCGTGCGGCTCCGCCGTGGCGTGGGCGCCGTCCTCGCCTCGGGGCCGAACCCGGCGCCGCCACCGGCTGAAGGACGGAGCGAGGGCGATGACGCCGAGCGGCGACGAGATCCGGCCGACAATCCCTGACCTGTTGGGGCGCTGCGCCCGGGAGTTCGGTTCGGCCGACTACATCGTCTCCCTCACCGACCGGCTGACCTACGCCGAGGCGGACGAAAGGTCCGCCCGGATGGCCCGGTGGCTGCTGCACGAGGGCGTCGGCAAGGGCACCCGGGTGGGCCTGTTCTTCCCCAGCGGGGTCGAGTGGGCGCTCTGGTGGCTGGCGGTGAGCCGGATCGGGGCGGTCGCCGTTCCGCTCAGCACCCTGTACCCGGCGGCGGAGATCACCAAGGTCGCCCGGCTGGCTGACGTGCAGCTGCTGGTCGCGCCGACGACCGTGCTGCGGATCGACGTCGCCGAACGGTTCGAGACGGCGTTCCCCGAACTGACCGGGCAGCCGGCCGGGCAGCTCGAGCTGGCGGGTGCGCCGTACCTGCGGCGGATCGTGCTGACCGGGCGGACCGACCGGGGCTGGGCCACCCGGTGGGATCCGCGGGACTCGCCGGTGGTGCGGGCCGAGCTGCTCGCCGCGGTGCAGGCCGAGGTCACCCCGGCCGATCTGGCGATCATGGTGCACACCTCCGGTTCCACCGCCGACCCGAAGGGCGTCCTGCACACCCACGGAACGCTGGTGCGCCAGACGTCCACCTGGCCGGCGGCGATCCGCCACCTCACCGGCGTCGACCACGGGCCGCGCATCCTGTGCGCCATGCCGTTCTTCTGGATCGGTGGCATCCTGGCCGCGACCGGCGCGCTGCACGCACCCGTCGCGGTGCTGGTCCTGGAGCGGCTGGAAGCCGGGCCGGCGCTCGATCTGGCCGAGCGGGAGCGGGCGAACGGCGTCGTCGGCTGGCCGGCGTTCACCCAGCAGCTGCGGCTGCACCCGTCCTTCCCCAGCCGGGATCTGAGCAGCGCCCCCGCGCTGCGGGAGGGGCCGGTGGACCTGGCGATGTCGGGGGTCCCGGACGGCCATCCGATCCACCGCAGCCTGACCGAGTCCGGCGGCAGCTTCGCGTTCACCGAGACCGCGATCGTCGACGCCGACGGCGAGCGTGTCCCGGACGGGACCGTCGGCGAGCTGCTCATCCGCGGCGTCGGTTCGATGGCCGGCTACAACAAGCGCGAACGCGCGGAGGTCTTCGACGCGGACGGCTGGTACCACACCAGCGACCGTGTCTACCGCAGGACGGGCGACCCGCGGCTGTTCTACGTCGGCCGGGACAGCGAACTCGTCAAGGTCGCCGGTTCGAACGTGTCGCCGCGTGAGGTCGAGGCCGTCATCGAGGAGTTCCCCGAGGTGGCGCACTGCGTCGTGACCGGCGTCGGACATCCGACCCGCGGGGAGGAGGTGTGTGTGGTCGTCGTCCCGGCCGGCACCGGCGGCCACTCGGACGTCGACGTGGCCGGTCTGACCGCGCGCACCCGCACGCTCCTGTCCAGCTACAAGGTCCCGACCCGGTGGATCGTCGCCGCGGACGACGAGGTGCCGGCCCTGCCGAGCGGCAAGCCGGACCGCCGGGGCCTGCGCGCACTGATCCAGGAAGGCCGGTTGAAATAGGCGTGCGTGCGGGGTTGGCAGTTGTCGTCCGCCCCGAGGCCGGGTGTGCGCTCGGGCGCGAGGGCGGCCGCGTTGGCCGGCCGGCCCGCGGGGCGAGGCGGCCGGTGCGAGGCGGCAGACAGAGGCGGGCGGAGGGCACGCCGGACCGGTCGGTCACCGTACGCCGTCACACCAACGACAGGACCGGAGCATGACTTAGAGCATGTCTCACGTGGGGTGCGGGAGTTTCTTCCAGCAGGTGATCGCGGCGGCCAGGCAGAGGAACCCGAGGAAGTTACGGCCGTTGCGTTCGTAGCGGACGGTCAGCCGGCGGTAGCCGTCAAGCCACGCGATAGTCCTTTCGATCTTCCACCGGTGCCGGCCGAGGCGTTCGGTGCTCTCCACCCCGCGTCGGGCGATACGCCCGGCGATACGGCGCCGGCGCAGGAAGCGACGCAGATCCGGCTGGTCATAGGCCTTGTCCGCGCG
>NZ_KB891137.1 GCF_000373365.1 Parafrankia discariae | reverse complement strand
ACCGGGGCGCTGTTGCAGTGGCGGAACGGTTCGTCCGCACCGTCCGGACCGAGGTCACCGACCGCATGCTGATCGTCGGTGAGCGGCACCTGCGCACCGTCCTGGCCGAGTACGCGGCCCACGACGACGGACGACGACCCCACCGTGGCCGCGCCCTTCAGCCACCACGGCCCGACCACCCCGCCGCGGACCTGACCCAGGAACGGACCAAGCGCCAGCCCATCCTCGGCGGCCTGATCAACGAATACGAACGAGCCGCCTAAAACCCCAGGTCACCACCGGTGGCCGAGTTCCGACACCCCACACGGTGACACATAGCCCGATCATGACTGATCGGCGGCCGTGTGCCGGCGGACTGCGCCGATGCAACAGTGCCGCGCCCACTCCCTTTTATGAGACTGAGTCCCAGTACAGGGGATGGGCTGATAATCTGTAAACAATCGCCGAATTAGGGACAGGGTTACAGGATGGGTGGAGACGTGCGCACCAGGACGAGGGCCGTCGCCCGCGCCGCTGTCCGGGCCGATCTGGCCCAGGTGGCCTTCGATCTGTTCCAGCGGGACGGCTTCGAGAAGGTCACCATCAACGAGGTGGCCGCAGCGGCCGGGGTGTCGCGCAACACCTTCCTGCGCTACTTCGACACCAAGGAGGATGCCGTCCTCAGCGCCTTCGAGGCCCGAGGCGAACAGGTCGCCGAGGCCCTGCGGGCCCGGCCCGCCGCCGAGGACGACTGGACGGCGCTGCGCCGCGCACTCGACACCGTGGCCGACGACCACCGCCGGGATCCAGCCGGGGCCCTGGCAACGGCTCGTCTCATCCTGGAGACGCCCGCGTTGCGGGCCCGGCTCCTGGAGAAGCAGTGCGGCTGGCGCCCCTTGCTGGTTCACGCCCTCGCCGAGCGCACCGACTCCGCGCAGTCCGCGGAGCTGGAGCTGTTGGTACGAGCCGCCGCTGCCCTGGACTGCCTGGGCATCGCCATCGACCGCTGGACAGCATCCGAAGGCCGCCTCGACCTGGGCGACCTGCTCGACGCAGCCTTCGCCGCGCTCACCGTGCGCCAAGAACGCCGCGACCCCGGCTCGCAGGATCAGTGATCTGCCGTGGAGTCAGGGCAATAACCACACTCGTGATCTTGGAGGATCCCGCATGAGCATTGTTGTCACCGCTGCCACCGGACATCTGGGCCGTCTCGTCATCGATGAGCTGTTGATGAGGGTCCCCGCGGACCAGGTCGTCGCGGTCGCGCGCAACGCCGACAAGGCCGCGCGCATCGCCGCCAAGGGCGTTGACGTGAGGATCGCCGACTACGGCAGGCCAGAGACCCTGAACAGCGTGTTCAGCGCCGGAGATGTCGTCCTGCTGATCTCCGGCACCGAATTCGGTCGGCGCACCGCCCAACACGGGAATGTCATCGACGCCGCGAAGGCGGCGGGCGTTGCCCGGCTCGCCTACACCAGCGTCCTCGGTGGCATGCTTGAAGGCTTCAAGCTGGCCGCCGAGCAGCACAAGCCCACGGAGCAGGCCATCCTAGGATCGGGCCTGACCTACACGCTCCTGCGCAACGGCTGGTACACCGAGAACTACACCGGCCAGATCCCCGTCCAGCTGGAGCACGGCGTGGTCGGCGCCGCGGGCGAGGGCAGGATCGGTTCCGCCACCCGAGCGGACTTCTCCGCGGCGGCCGCCGTCGTCCTGACCACCGAAGGCCACGAGAACAAGACGTATGAGCTCAGCGGCGACAGCGCATGGACCTTTGCCGAGTACGCGGCGGAACTCTCCAGCCAGTCCGGCAGGGAGGTCGCCTATCATGACGTCCCGGTCGACACGCTGGCAGCCGCCTTCTCCAGTGCCGGGATTCCCGCCGAGCAGGCCGAAGCCTTCGCCGAGACCGACCTTGGTATCAAGCGCGGCCTGCTCCAGGGCGGCAGCGGTGAACTCAGCCGCCTGATCGGCCGCCCGACCACCCCGCTCGCCAAGACCATCTCGGCAGCTCTCAAGGGCTGATACACGCCGGACCGGCAGCAGGACCCAGGCCGGCCGCGCACTGCTGATCGTCCCGCGCGCCTTCGACGCCGGCCTGCTGCGCGAGCAGCAGGCCCGCGATCTGTCCGGCGAGCCCGCAGAGCGCCGGCCCGGCGCCCCCGTGAGCCCCACAACAAGCCCGTCAGGCTGGTGCTCAGTGAGCTTTGCCGAATGCTTCGACGATGGTCGACGCGATACGACCCCGGTCGCTCACCGTGTAGCCGTTGCTTCGCGCCCACTCGCGGATCTCCGCGGTGCGCTCGGCAGACGCGGCGCGCGGCGAAGCGGCGCGCGGGCCGCGCCGCCCGCTGCCCGCGCGGCCACCGGAACGGCGGCCCGCCGAAACGAACGAGGCCAGTGCCTCCCGCAGCTTCGTGGCGTTCGTCTCTGACAGGTCGATCTCGTACTGTGCGCCGTCCAGCCCGAACCGGACGGTCTCGTCGGCCGTTTCTCCACTGAGGTCGTCGATCAGCGAAACGATGGCCTTCTGTGCCATGAGCATTCCCCGTTCCTGCTCGCGGACCGTGTATCCGCGATGTATTCCGTACCGTATCGCGTGACCGTCCGGACCGGTCCGCCGCAGCCATCCAAATCCGCTGAATATGCCGGGAAGGCTTCCCTGGCGGGAGCGGCGCATCTGGATTGTGGAGAACTCTTGGGCGGCTCATGAGGATGGACTGCCCCAGAGTGAAAGGACATCCTCGCCCACAAGTGACCGGCATCACCGACGCGTCCCACCCTTGAGGACGGGCCCGCGCCGATCGTGACCCCTGACCAGAGGAACCTGCGGTGAGCGGAGGCCGGTCACCACGCGTATGACGGCGGCCCGGAGGCCAGCCGGTTTCGGTGACGGTCATCCCGCTGGGGAAGTGATCGGAGTAGCCGGTCTCATCGACGGTGGCGCCCATCCACCGAAGGGGCGGGGCCGCGGATAGTCGCCGGCGTGGACCAGTTCGGGGAAGCGTGGGATCCGCACGCTGTCGGGGTTGGCGTGCGGGGGGCTGGTGGGAAGGGCTCCGGCGTGATCGTGGTCTGACCTGTTTTGTCAGGGGAAACCGTGGAGATCGAGTGCGGCGGTGGGGGTGGTGTGGTCGCGGCGGCCGGGTGGGATGAACCGGTAGCCGGCTCGACGCAGCCTGTTGATCACCGCGGAGCGCGGGATCGCGAGGCTGGTCGGGATGTTGCCGGTGCGCAGGTGGAGGCGTCCTCGCCGAACGACACGTCGCGGACGTAGTGGACTTTGTTCTCGACGTGCCAGGGGCGGCGGGCGTGGGCGGCGAGGAGAGTAGATCGTGACGTGATCGACCTCGAGGCCGCGTTCGGCGAGCAGCTCCTCGACATCCCGGTACGACAGCGCGCCGATGCCCGGGTCGGCTACCCGTTAGGCTGATTCCCGATGGTTGTGCCGGAACGTGAGGGGTTGTGCGCGGTGACCGATGCCGAGGGTGGGGCGTTCAGCGTGAGGCCGTGGTTCACGCCGGTGGCAGAGCAGCTCACCCCGGTCGATCTGAAGACCGATGTTCCGCACTCGGCCCGGGTGTACGACTATTTTCTGGGCGGCAAGGACAACTTCCCGGCTGACCGGGAGGCCGCCGAGCAGACGCTGGCGATCTTCCCGGACATGCGGACCGGGGCGCGGGAGAACCGGGCGTTCCTGCACCGCGCGACCCGGAAGCTCGTCGGGGAGCTGGGGCTGCGGCAGTTCCTCGACATCGGTACCGGCATCCCGACCTCGCCGAACCTGCACGAGGTCGCGCAGGAGGCCGCCGCGGACGCCCGGATCGTCTACGCCGACAACGATCCGATCGTGCTCGCGCACGCCCGCGCCCTGCTGACCGGTACCCGGCAGGGCCGCACCGCCTACCTCGACGCCGACCTGCGTGAGCCGGAGAAGATCCTCGCCTCGCCTGAGCTGGCCGACACGCTCGATCTCGGCCGGCCGTTCGTGCTCTCCCTGATCGCCGTGCTGCACTTCATCCCCGCGTCGGACGACCCGTACGGCCTGGTCCGCCGCTACACGGAGATCCTCCCGTCGGGCAGTTACGTGGCGCTCACCCACGCCACCGGGGACTTCGCGCCGGAGGAGGCGGAGCGGGTCTCGGCCGTCTACCAGGCACGCGGGATCACCTTGACGCCACGTTCGCGGGCCGAGGTCGAGGACTTCCTCACCGGCCTCGACCTCGTCGAGCCGGGTGTCGTGCCGGTCCACCGCTGGCACGCGGAGAAGGACGCCGGTACGGAACTGGCCGACAGCCGCGTCAACGTCTACGGCGCCATCGCCCGCGTCCCCTGAACGATCGGCCGGCGGGCGGCGTCCCGGGAGCAGATCTGACGCCAGGGGGTTCTGGCCGCGTGTTCGGGAGGTTCTCGCGAACCTCCCGAACACGCGGGGTTACCTCCGGACCGTCGGATCAGCGTAGTGCTGTGGTCGCGCCGTCCACCGAGCCCGCGCCGGCGCCTCCAGGTGGGCGGTCGACTGCGTTCCGTAGCACCGCGGGGAACTCGGCCGCCCAGTCCCTGATGGCTTCACCGACCGCGGTGGCCGCCTCGCCCGCCTGCCCCCAACCGCGTGCGATCGCCCCACCGAGCTGGGGCAGCCAGGTGCCTACCCGGGGGTCATGAACGCCTGCCCGGAGTTCGCGACCCAGGGGCCGACCAGGCCCTCCCAGGCGCCGCTGCCGACCAGGGCACCTGCCAGCGCGACGCACAGGATGTCCCCCCAGGCGTCCGCGTCGAGCTTCTTGCCGTCGAGCTTGAACGAGACCAGCCTGAGGAGGAAGGCGCCCAGGAATCCGGCGACCTACGCGCAGGCCGTCTTGGCCAGGACACTCGCCGCCCCACCGGTCGAGGCGACCACACCAAGCATGCACGCCGTCCGGAAGGCCAGGCCCAGTGAGTAGAAGCCGGCAGCCAGCAGCGTGCTCTGCCACCAGGTTGGCTTTGTCGGTGCCTCGCCCGACGTGATGGTGAGTTTCAGCCCCTTGTCCGTCAGGCTGAAGGTGCCGTCGAAGTCGTGCACCTGAGGTGTGCCGCCCGGGAGATCCGGCGGACAGGCGTTCAGGTGCTCCTGGATGGTGTCGCTCAGCCGGCGGGAACCGGAACCTGGCGACTTCGGGACCGGCACCGGTGGAGCGACCACATCTCGACCCGTCTCCTGATCATGCGCGACCGTCGGCATGAAGGCCTGTCCTGACCGGGCGCAACGGAGCCCCCACCGGCAGGAACCTGCCGGAGTATGTGTGGCTTTCGCTTCATCCAGCTAGTCTGAGCTGATTCCAGCGCCGTGAGCACCAGATTGGTCGCTGTACGTAATTGGTGGGCGTGAGGTCAGGGCTGATGTGTAACGGTGTTGCCTGAGGGGGCTGCGTGCTCGGTTGGCGTCGGAATCCGAGAGGTAGGGCCGAGCCGCCGGTTTCCGGGAGGCCTTCCGCGCCGGCTGTCGAACCTTCCGGATCGACGTCGAGCCCCTCCGGCTCATCCGATGAGTCATTCACCCCCGCCATCGGAACCTTCTCGTCGGCCGATGGCGCAGGCTCGGATCAATCCGAAACGGCGGGGTTTCCGACCGCCGTGTCTCCCCCGGTCGATGTCGCAGGCGACCCGGCCTATCGCGACCCGGGTCGCTGGCCCGGGCCGAGCAATGACGGTTCGGGCTCCGCTCACACCGACGGTGCGGGGACGGACGAGCGCACAAGCGTCACGGATGTCGCGCAGGCCCGGTGGGGGATCCTGCCGCAGCTGGCGCACGAGCGGTTCGGCCAGTCGGGCTGGTCCTACGACGACGTCGCGCCACGTGGCTGCCCGCGATGCGACGGCACGCTGCACTGCCTCCGAAAGTCCTATGTGAGCGGCGGACGGCCGCAACGCTACGTCGCCCTGGTGTGCCCGCCTTGCGCGGCGACGTTCACCTTGGCGGATCTGGGTGTACGAACCTTCGATGAGCTGCGGCCTCGGCGGAGTGCTCCCCGTCGGGCCAGGACGGCATCTCCGCGGCCCTCGTTCGTTGACGACGGCCCACTCCCCGGCGGGATGAGGACGGGTGCCGTCCCCGCCGAGAACGCCTGGAAGCTCGCCGCGGAGCTGCTCGATCCGCGACTCGCGCCGGGCTACTTCGCGACGAGTGCGCCGCGGTCGGGGTCCACCGCCGTCTCCGTGCCTGATCTCGGAACACCGCAACCGATGACCGAGCGCAGGCTTCTGCACTGGTGCAAGATCGCAGACCCGTGGGCCGATGTTCCGTCTCAGCCGGATGGGGTGGACGTGCGCGTGCTGGTCCCGCTGGCGGCGGACTTCGACGCGCTGTGCGCACTGATGAGCGCCGCCGGGGTGCCGCATCGGCGGGTGCGCCACTGGGCCGAGGCGGAGACCGTCAGCACGGTCGGGCCGGATGGCGCGCTGGCCGCGCTAAGCGCGGTACCCGGTTTTCTCCCGGCCGCGAACACCGCGAAGCTGCGGGCGGCGGGCGTCGTCGGAATGGCCGCCGAGGCGGCCCGGGACGCGTTCGAGCTGGCCTGGGACAACCATGGCGAGCCGTTCCTCCCGGCCTGGAGCCCCGTCCACGCCCGGACGGTCGTGCCCCCGGACTGGGTGCCGTACCTGCCCCATCCCGGGCTGAACCCGGCGCAGGCGGAGGCCGCGCCGCACGTGCTGCGCGACAACACCCATCTTCTCGTCGCCGCGCCGACAGGGTCGGGCAAGACCGCGATCGGCATGCTCGCCGCGCTCAAGGCCATTCTCGGTGAGGGACGCAAAGCGGCCTGGTTGGTGCCGCAGCGGTCGCTGACCGACGAGCTCGACCGCGAGCTCGCCACCTGGCGTGCGCGGGGGCTGCGGGTGGAGCGTCTTTCCGGCGAGCACGTGGTCGACGTGGAGCGGGCCCGCGAGGCCGATCTGTGGGTGTCGACGACGGAGAAGTTCGAGTCGGTGTGCCGGGCGACGTCGCTGCGTGCCGCGTTGGGTGAGGTGGGCTGCCTGGTCATCGACGAGATCCATCTGCTGGGCAGTGCCGGGCGGGGGCCGTTGCTGGAGGCGTTGCTGGCCCGGGTGCGCGGTGTGGAATCACCGGTGCGGATCGTCGGGTTGTCGGCGACGGTCGCAAATGCCGAGGAGGTCGCCGGGTGGCTTGGCGCCCGCGTCGTGACGACCACGTGGCGCCCGTCCCGGTTGACCTGGCAGCTGCCGATGATCCCGGCCACCGCTGACCGTAGGACCGACAATGCCAACAGGCTGCGGGCGGCCACGGCGCTGACGCGCATGGTCACCGATGACGGTGGCAGCGTGCTGGTGTTCTGCGGAAGCCGGCGCAACGTCCGCGCGACCGCGCTCACGATCGCGGCCGATCGGGGCGCGGACATCCGCGGCATCGACCCGGATGACGGCTCCCGCGTCCACCAGGTGTGCACCGAGGTCGGGGTGGGTCTGCACTACAAGGACTGGGAGCACCGCCACGAGGCGGAACGCGCCTTCCGTGCCCGCGGTCTGGATGTCCTCGTCGCGACGACGACGGTGGCGGCCGGGGTGAACCTGCCCGCGCGGGCGGTCGTCGTCCGGGACACCCGCATCGGTCTGGACAAAATCGACGTGGCGACGGTGCAGCAGATGTTCGGCCGGGCCGGCCGGGTCGGGGCCGGGGAGACCGAGGGATGGTCCTACCTGGTCGTCGATGAGACGGAGCGGGCGACCTGGCAGAACCGGCTCGTCGAGGGGTACGCGGTCCGCTCCCACATCGCGGACAGCCTGGCCGATCATCTGCTGGCGGAGGCGGCTCAACAGCGCGTCCACACCCTCGCCGACGCGGAGAACTGGTGGCTGCGCACGCTGGCTCATCATCAGGGCGCCGAAGGGCTCACGCCGGTGCGGGATGCCGTCGACCTGCTGGTGGAGGGCGGGTACGTCGCGCTGGTCACCGAGCCGGATGTCGGCACGGTGCTCAGGGTCACCGAGCTGGGCAGGCTGACGACCCGGTTCATGGTTCCGGTCGAGATCGGCACGCAGCTGCGGGGCCTGCTCGCGGAGGTCGACCGGCGGCCCCACGACCCCGAGGACGCAGAGCGGCTGCTCGGGCTGGCGATCGGCGTCGGTGTGCCGCAGTTCGCCGAGGCCCCGGTGACGGACGATCTGCGTCCCCAGGTGGCACGGCTGCTGCGCGCCCGGGGGTATCTGGAGCGGGTTGACGCCCCGGGGGGTGCGCTCGGTCTCGCTCCGTCAACCGCCGTGGCGCCGGGCGATCTGGCGCAGGTCGCGATCGCGCTGGTCGCGAACAGTCCGCGGGTGTTCAGCCGGCCGGGGAGGAGGATCGCCGGGCTGCCGTCCTCGGTCCTGCTGCCGATTCTCAGCGAGATGCCGCGCTATTTCGCCTGGCTGGCAGCGCAGGGTGAGCTGGCCACCGTCGCGCCGTGGGTCGCCGTCATCGCGGGGGATCTCGGCCGGCGCATCCGCTGGCGGCAGCTCGCGCCCACCCGTGGCGCGGGCCGGTTGCTGTGGATGTGCGAGCAGATGGCGACCCCACTGCGAGCGGAGCGCATCGTGCCGCTGCTGTTCACAGCCGCCCGCGGACGCGGTGTGACGGCCCCGGACTGGCCGGTGGGCCGTGCCCCGGCCCAGTGCCAGCTGGACGCCCAGGAATACCTGGTGTTGCTGCGCGACCGGGCGACCGACACCACCGTCACCGAGGCCGACGACCGTGTGAAGGTCACCGCGCCGAACGGGACCACGGCGGTGGCCTGGGCAGGTCACCAGCACGCCGTCATCGGGTCGCCGGCCGGGCAGTGGACGTCCTATCCGGGTACCGGCGCGCCCGGCGCCGGTACCGCCAACGGTTTCGGTGGTGTCAACGGTTCCACCGGCTATTCACGCGAGGCCCACGCGCCGGCCCCGGAACGCGGGGTCAGCGTGTTCTCCCGGCGGGGCGACCACGTGAGCACGGGATGGCTCAGCAGCTACAACGGCATCCACGATCAGGCGGGGTTCTCCTAGCGCTGCGACCGGACACGTTCTGTCGTTCCAGATACCCGGTGCCGTGGCGTCGGAGAGGCTCTCTGGCGTCCGGCCGGGTCAGGCCGGCAGGGCCGCAGCCAAGGCGTGCCACTGGGCAATGGGGACCACGTTGCCGGGCTCCGCCGTGACCATGAGAGCGAGGTGGTCGGCACCCGCCGTCAGCTGGGCGTCGAGTCGCGCGGTGATGGTGGCGGTGGGGCCCCAGGCGACAAGGGCGTCGACCAGCCGGTCGTCAAGGCGGGCGATCTCGTCATCGGTGAATCCCTGCCGGCGGAAGCTTGCCTGATACGCGGGCTGCGTGCTCAGGAAGGCCAGTGACCCGCCGCGGGCGAGTTCACGGGCCCGCTGGGGGTCGGCCTCGACGACGACGGCCTGCGCCAGGGCGAGCGTGGTGTCGGCACCGAGCGCCGTCCGCACCTCGGCGGTGTGCTCCGGGGTGAACAGGATCGGTATCGCGCCGGACGACCGGTCGTGGGCGAGTTTCAACATGCGCGGGCCGAGGGCCGCCAGCAGCCGGGCTTCGCGTGGCACGGCTGCGTCGAGCGCGTCGAGATAGCGGCCGAGCGTCCCGAACGGGTCCGGGCCGTGCGCGCCGCCAAGGCCGACGACGAACCGGCCGGGATGGGTCTTCTCCAGGTCGGTGTAGAGAGCGACGACGTCCTCCGCCGGGAACCGGATCACCGGAATGATCGAGCTCGCCACCCGGACCTCGCTCGTCGCCCGGACGACGGCGGCGATCTGGTCGAGGCTGCCGAGCGGCCCCCCGGTGATCCAGATCGTCGAGAAGCCCAGTTTCTCCAACTCGACGGCCGCCTCCACATAGCCCTCGGAGCTGGGATTCAGTACCGCACCGTACCGGCCGAGATCGATCTTCGACATGCATTACCTCCAGAACGCGCCGTACCCACAGTCCCACCAGAACACGAGACCAATCGCCGCGTCGCCGCGTCGCCGACCCGCCACGAAGAGTCCCTGCCCGCGGCCAACAAGGCGCCGGATGCGGCTATTCCGCCTGGGAACAGAAATGACGAAAGCGGGTACGCGATCGGTCGTCGCTCTCCGGGTAGCCGTTCCTGCCCGAATCGACCGACTATCTCCGCCGCAGGGTGACGGTGGCGAGGGCGAGGATCTGGTTGTCGTGGCCCGCGTCGGTGACCCGAACCGTCACCACCGAGTGGTCGTCCGCGTCGCGCAGGACCGTGCCGGCCGTTCGGGCCGGCCCCTTCCGTACCTGGGACAGGAAATGGATCTGCAGGTCCGTCGCCACCAGGCCGGGACGCATGGCCTCGGCCGCGGCTTCGATCATGACGGCCTGGGCGCCGCCGAGGATCGTGCCGATGCTGTTGGTCACGTACGGCGTGCGGTCCAGGTCGAACCGGCCGGTGCGGGGCTCGATCAGTCGCAGCCCCAGCCGTTCGTGGAGGGAGCCCTCGACCGGCGTGCCCGTACCGGTACGCCGGACCTGCCCGATCCACTTTCCCGGGTCGTAGTCGCCCATGCCGGCGGCCGCCGCCCGGGGGAGGCGGGCGAAGGTGATCAGGCCGGCGCCGGCCCGGGTCAGGCCGGCGGGGGCCTCCGGCGGCTCCGCCTGATCGATCAGCCGTTGGAGTTTCTCGATGTCGTCCACCCCGTGCCCGTCGTAGACGGTGGCGGACGCGATGGTGATCTTCTTCCCGACCCGTACGAGCTGGCTGTCCACCACGATCGGACCTTCGCTGATCGGATCCGCGCCGTGCAGCGAGATGTCCTGGGTCGCGGTCCAGTCGGGGCGGCAGGCGATCATGGTGGGGTGTGACGCCCCGACGTCGAAGAGGGCGAGGATCATGCCCGGTGAGGCGGAACCCCCAGGGGAACGGACGGCGTCGCTGAGCGGCGCCGACATCAGGCAACGCCGGTCGGAGACGAGCAGTTCCGTGGAAGCCGTGTCCCCGACGAAGGTGCGGCGCGGCGCTGCTCCCGGCGTATCCGCCTCGGGTGTCATGAAGCACTCCCTCATCTGAGCCGCCCGCTCGTCACTGCGCGCCAACGGCGCCTTCGGCAGTCGCGGATCACGGCTCGGAGCCGCACGATCAGCCGTACCCAGCTGCCGGGCCGGCTGGTGACGGCCGATTCGATGTTAAGGGAAGTACCCTGACGATCTGCTGGACGGACTCCGAGCGTCACGCGACGCCGGCGGTGTGGTCCCGCCGTCTGCGCGACCTCGGCCCGGAGACTCCCTTCAGGGGCCGGCCAGGCTGGGCGCGAGGGTGAGGAGCTCGACGGCGAGCCGCTCGTCGCCCCCCATCCGGGTGGCCACCGCGTCCGCCGTCGCGCGGTCGCCGGCCAGCAGGCAGAACGGGACGATCCCCAAGGTCACGGTGGTCATGGTGCCGGTGGTCACGGTGCCGGCGGCCATGGTGCCCATGGCCGGCGGGGCCGGCGCCGGGCCGGTCGTACGCGCCGGATCCGCGGCGGGGTCGGGTTCCACCGGGCCGGCGCCGTCCTGCCGCTCGTGCGCGCCGGAGGGGTCGAGCGACCAGGTGCCGCCCCCCCCGGCCGGTCAACGTCACGGTGAGCGCGGCCGGCCCGGCCGTCGCCACGGCCGCCGTCCACGGGTCGACCAGCAGGCGCAGCGCGAGATCCGCCATATTGACGGACGTCCATGTCTGGACCCATCCTCGGCTCGACAGCAACATAGACGAGAATCGATGCGATGGTGGTTGTGATGGCCAGGGTGCAGTTGGCGCTGAACGTGTCCGATGTGGGCGCCGCGGTGGAGTTCTACTCGAAGCTGTTCGGGGTCGGGCCGGCGAAGCGCCGGCCGGGGTACGCGAACTTCGCCGTGGACGTGCCGCCGTTGAAGCTGGTGCTGATCGAGAACCCGGACGCCCGCGGCGCCGGCGTCGCGGGGGCGTTGAATCACCTGGGGGTCGAGGTCGAGTCCTCCGACGAGGTGGGTGCCGCGACCGCGCGGCTTTCGGGCGCGGGGTTGGACACGGCGGTCGAGGAGAGCACCGCCTGCTGTCACGCTGTGCAGGACAAGGTGTGGGTCGATGACCCGGACGGGGCGCCGTGGGAGATCTACACGGTTCTCGCCGACATCGCTGACAGCACCGGCAGCACCGGCACGCGGCCGCGTACCGTCGAGCCGGGCGACGGCCCGGGTTCCGCGTGTGACCGCGGGCCGGTCTGCGCTCCCACGGTGACGATCGAACCGGCGTCTGCCGGCACGGCACGCTGACCCCGCCAGGTGTCAGGCGACGGAGAGCGCCAGCCGCCGCTGGTGCGGCGGCTGGCCGCCGAAACGGTGGGCAGCATGCTGCTCACCACGCTGGTCATCGGGTCGGGGATCGCCGCGCAGCGGCTCAGCCCGGACCAGATCGGCCTGCAGCTGGTCGAGAACGCCGCGGCGACCGCCGCCGGCCTGTACGCGATCATCCTGATGGTCGGGCCGGTGTCCGGGGCGCACTTCAACCCCGTGGTCACGGCGGTCGACGCGGTGTTCGGGGGGCTGTCGTGGCGGGATGCCGCCGCCTATCCGCCCGCCCAGGTCGCGGGCTGTGTGACGGGGGCGGTGCTGGCGAACCTGATGTTCGACCGGTCGGCGGTGTCGATCTCCACGCATCACCGGGCGTCGGGGGCGCACCTGCTGGCCGAGGTCGTCGCGACCGCCGGCCTCGTCCTGCTGGTCTTCGCGCTGGTGCGTTCCGGGAGGGGTGAACGGGCCCCGGCCGCGGTCGGCGCCTACATCGGCGCGGCGTACTGGTTCACCAGCTCCACCAGTTTCGCGAACCCGGCGATCAGTGTCGGACGGATCTTCTCCGACACCTTCGCCGGGATCGCCCCCGCCTCCGTGCCGGCGTTCGTCGCCGCGCAGGCCGTCGGCGGGCTGGCCGGGTGCGGGCTGGTGCGGCTGTTCTACCCGCCGACCCCGCCCCCGACCGCCCCGGCGCGGGCCGCCCGGCTCCTGCTCCCGCACTCGGACCCGGCCGCCGCGGTGAACGACACCACCCATCCACCTTTTTCCGGTGGGATCTCCTGAAAGGACTGCTCGTGTCCGGGAAGCCCTCGGTGCTGTTCGTCTGCGTCCACAACGCCGGCCGTTCCCAGATGGCCGCCGGCTGGCTCACCCACCTCGCCGCCGGGAGGATCGAGGTCCGTTCCGCCGGCTCCCTGCCCGCCGATCAGATCAACCCGACCGCCGTCGCCGCGATGAGCGAAGTCGGCATCGACATCGCCGCCGAGGCTCCGAAGATCCTCACCGTCGACGCCGTCCGGGCCTCCGACGTGGTCATCACCATGGGCTGCGGAGACGCCTGTCCCGTGTTCCCCGGTACCCGCTACGAGGACTGGAGACTCGACGACCCCGCCGGTCAGGGCATCGACGCGGTCCGCGCGATACGTGATGCCATCCGCGTCCGCGTCGAGAGGCTGATCGGCGGACTCCTGCCGGCCGGTACCTGACTCCGGGCCCCACCGCACCCGCCCCCGCGGGGACGGCAGGAAGGCGGCGAGACCGAACGACACGTTTCAGGTGCCCGTGCCGTTGGCGCAGAGGCGTTCGTGGACGACCTGGAACGCGTCTCCGGCCGGGTTGATCTTGACGAAGGCGTAGCAGTTGAGCGGCTGGCTGGCGTTGTCGCCGAGGTTTATCGGCGCGATCAGGCCGCCCGCGTCGTAGTCGGTGACCTTCCGTAGCGCGCTGATGAATCCCTCGCGGGTGGGGCAGGGGCCGGCCAGTTCGAGGCCACGCAGGAACATGTCGGTGTAGATGTAGGCATGCATGGCGAACTGCTGTTCGGGCACGAGAGTCTCCGGCGCAAAGCGGGTCATCGCCGTGCGGTAACGGTCGAGGGCCGTGCCCCCGGCCTCGAAGGGCCGGAAGTAGACGGGGAACGAGACACCGGAGAGCGCCGGGCCCAGCGTGGCGAGCAGGCTGTGGTCGTACCCGGTGAGCGCGACGCTGCTGGAGAGGTCCAGGCGCGCCGCGCGGGCGGCCTGGGCGATCGCGGCGAAGTCCGCCGAGGTCGTGAAACCGATCATGGAGTCGGCGCCGGCGGCCGATATCTGCTGGACCACCCGGACCGGGTTGTCCGTGCTGCTCGTGTAGGAGATCGCGTCGGTCGTGCCGAGACCGATCGCCTGGAAGGCGGCCTGGTATCGCGCCATGATCTGCAGCGTGAAGGTCGACGCCCCCGTGGTCACGAAGGCGACCTTCGTCCCGCCGCTGGCCAGAATGTAGCGGCCGATGGTCTCGGGCGAAGCCGCGTACAGATAGGAGAAGAAGTTCTGGTATTTACCCCAGTCCGGTTGGGCGAAGCCGATAATGGGGACGCTCTGCGCGGCAAGCTGGTCCAGCGAGTTCCCGATCGCGGAGGTGGCCGTCACCAGGCCGAAGACCGAGTCCTGCTGGACGAGGCTCGCGGTGACGTTGGCGCTCTGTGATGGGGAGTTCGCGTCGTCACGCCACTGGTATACGATCTGGCGGCCGTTTATGCCGCCTTCCTGGTTGGCCAACCCGATCCTGGCGTCGACACCGGAGCGGGCCGAGTCGAACGCGGCGCTGCCGGTACCCGAGTCGGTGACCACGAGGCCGAGCTTCACCTGGTCGGCGGTGACGCCGGGGCTGTCACAGGCGGCGGCCGCCGCCGTGCCACCACCGCCCCCCGCGGAACAGCCGGTCACGGCAACCACAAGAACCGTGGCCGCCGCTCCTCCCCATAACCTCGCCGATAATCTACCCAGGAACATCTGTTTCTCCACGGAAAATAAAGAGGCTGGTAGCGAGATCGACGAAGCGCCAGGCCGGTCGGGCCGCTCCTGGATACGCCGTCATGCAAACCCCAGTCCTCGTCAATCTTCGGCCGAACGCGCCAAGCCCGGATAGTCTATCTACCGAGTTCCGTTGGTTTCCTTCTGCCTGGTGCGCTGTGGCGTGGAATCAGGAGACGACACCGTCAGTGCTCCGCCGAGCACATTTCCCGCACGCTGCCGGCGGGTGGGGTCGAGTAGCCGTCGGGTCTCGAACCGAGGACGAGGGCTATGATCTCGGCGGCCTTCACGCCGCCGTCGATGCCGTCGGAGCCGCCGTGCCGTCGGAGCCGCCGTCCGTCATCTCCCGGTCGAGAGCATCGCGGCGTATCCGCTCCCAGTTCTCCAGGTATTGCGCAGTGACAGTTCGCTGAGGCGCCATACCCGACCGGTGCGTACCACGAGAGCGTGGAGCACCCCGCCGGCAAGAAAATGCGTTTGGAGCGTATTGGGATCTCGTTCCTGGTCGGCCCACAGGTGCATGGCGATCAGGTTGGCCCGGAGTCGGGCGCTGTCCCCGTCGAGGTCGATGACGTGGTCGGAGCTGACGTGCTGGGTTGCCCGGAAGCGGGCGAAGCTCTGGCTCTGCCCGGCGGCGATGGCCTCAGGTCCTACGAGTGACGCGCCGTTGGGCCGGGTCAGGCGGCCACTGGTGGTGAACACCGCCTCCACGGTCGCGCGGTCGAGTCGCCTGTCGTCGACCGCGCTGAAGTAACGGCTGACAAGGCCGGTGATCTCGGCGCGGTCGGCCAGCTCTGAGGCGACAGGGCTCATGGTCGGCCCTTCCCGTTGCCACCGGCGGTCCTCGGAATCATCTTGCGGAGCCGCACGGTCAGGCGCTGCTGTTCCTGGCGGCTGAGCGCGCTCCACGCGTCTTTCCTCGTCTGGCTGAGCGCGGCGAAATCCCCGTCGCTCAGTTGTCGTACCCGCTGTTCTCTCGCTTCCTTCAGCTCCGCGAACTGCTCTGGGATCATCGTCTCGTTCATCGCAGTGGTCTCCTCGATGAGTTGCAGGAGTTGCCGAGTGGAAGGTCCGGTGTTCCGGCCCAGGCTGTCCAGGACGTCCAGCAGCCGGGTCCGCAGGGCGGACGCCTTGCGGATGCGCTCCTCCACGACGCCGAGCTGGCGGCGGAGCAGGCTGGTCGGATCGGGCTCGCCGTCCAGGAGCATCCCGATCTCCTCCAGGGAGAGGCCCAGGCTGCGCAGCGCGACGATGCGGTGCAGGCGCCGGACGTCGCCGCTGGTGTAGCAGCGGTGCCCGCCCTCGGTTCGCGACCGCGACGAGAGCAGGCCGAGCCGGTCGTAGTGGTGCAGCGTCCGGACGGTGAGCCCGGTCGCGCGGGCCAGCTCGCCGATCCGCCACATCCCGTCCTGTCGTGACACGACTTTCTCCTCGCCTGGTGCCGCGCGATCGAACCTAGGACCTGACGTCACGTCAGGTTCAAGTCATGCGGGAAAGGGAGTTCCAGGGTCCACGCAGACACGGCGTCTAAAGTGCGGAGGAAAGTTCTACGGATCGTCGTAGACGATGCGGTGTCGGGCGGGGGAGCGATGGCCATCCTGAGTGGCGCGCCGAAGATGCGCCGGTGGTCGTGGATCGTCGACGACGCCTGGTGCCGGGCCCGGCGTACCGGATGGGCGTGGCGAGGTCCCGCTGCTCGATCGCAGGCCGCGGAACTTCACGATCGTCTGTGCAAAGCCTTGACGTCCGTCTAGGCTCAGTCGTGTTCAGGTCGCAAGTTCCACGTGTACGCCCTGCGCCGGCGCGTCGACCTGGCGATCAGTGGGAATCGACCTTCTCAGTGCTGACGGCCGCACCTGGCCGTGAGCCGCCCGGCCTTTGAGGATCCAGCGATGTCCAGACGGCCCCGCTCCGGGGGAGCCCGGATCCCGTCCAGGTCCGAGGGCCGGGGCGGCTCCCGGAGGTTCCGGTGACGCCTGTCCTGGCGGGCGCGGGTCTGCTCGACGGGTTCGGGCGGATCGCGACGGATCTGCGCGTCTCGCTTCATCGAGCAGATGCCGCTGGACGCCCGGCACGGCTGGGACCGGTCGCGGATGGTCACCGCGCCGGAGATCCAGGCCTCCCTGCGCACACCGCTGCGCGCCGGGGCGAGTGACACCCAGCTCGCCGAGCTGTGGCGGGCCGCCGTCCGGGGCAAGCGTGCCGGTCACGGCATCGACGGCCCGGCCTTCCACCAGCCGGACCGGCCGATGTCCGCGATCGGTGGCTGACCCGGTGAAACCAATGCCAGGACCCGAAGGGTCCTGAACGGTCTGGAGGGTGACGATGACGGAGTTATCGGTTACGGAGCTGCCGATCACCGACACGAGGACGGTCCGCAGCTTCTGCCGGATCTGTACGTCCGTGTGCGGAATCCTCGTCGAGACGGTCGGTGACGAGGTGATCCGGGTGCGGGGCGACCGGGACCACCCGCTGTCGCGGGGCTACACCTGCCCGAAGGGCCGGTCACTGCCGCGGATGCACCATCATCCGGACCGCATCGAACGTCCGCTGATGAAGGTCGACGGCGAGCTGCGGTCGACCACCTGGGAGGAGTGCCTGGACGATCTCGGCGGCCGGTTGCGAACCATCATCGAGCGGCACGGGCCCGAATCGGTCGGTGTCTTCTTCGGCAGCGGCATCGGCATGGACGCCGCCGGCTACACGATGGCGCAGGCCCTGCACGCCGCGATCGGCACGCCGGCGAGGTTCAGCCCGCTGACCATCGACGGAACGGCCAAGGTGCTGATCGCGGATCTGGTGGGTGGCTCACCGGCGCTCAGCGGCCGGCCCGACTACGACAACGCGTCGTTCGTCATCTTCGTCGGCAGCAACCCGGTGGTCTCCCACGGGCACACCGTCGCGATGCCGAACCCGACGGGCACCCTGCGGGCGCTGCGGGAGCGGGCGGAGGTGTGGGTGATCGACCCCCGTGACACCGAGACCGCCCGCCTGGCCGGCCACCATCTCGCCCCGCGCCCCGGCACCGACTACGCGATCCTCGCCCACCTGGTTCGCGAGGTCCTGCGTGACGGCGCCGACCGCGAGGCGGTCGCCCGGCACACGCAGGGCGTCGAGACGCTGGCCGCCGCCGTCGAGCCGTTCACCTCGGAGCACACCGCCCGGATCGCCGACGTCTCCGCCGAGGATCTGGCCGCGCTCCTCGCCGGCGCGCGGCGGGCGGGGCGGGTCGCGGTCGAGACCGGGACCGGCGTCACCATGGCGTCCAGCGCGAACGTCACGCAGTGGCTCGCCTGGTCATTGATGATCATTACCGGGTCGATGAACCAGCCTGGCGGCGCCTGGTTCCACCCCGGTTTCAAGAACCAGCTGGAGGCCTACGAGCTGCCGGTCTCACCGGTCGAGGGCTCGTTCGGGCCGGGCCCGCGCAGCCGCCCGGAGACGCACTCCTTCCTCGGCGAGTGGCCGTGTGCCGTCCTGGCCGACGAGATCCGCGCCGGCAACATCCGGGCGGTCCTCAATCTCGGCGGGCATCTCGTCACGGCCTTCCCCGACACCGAGACGCTGGTCCCCGCGCTGCGGGAACTGGAGCTGTTCGCCACCATCGAGATCATCAGTAACGAGACGACGGCCCTGTCCACCCACGTCCTGCCGACCAAGGACCAGCTGGAACGGGCCGACGTGAGCCTGTGGGACTTCCTGATCCAGCGCGTCGCCACCCAGCACACCCCCGCGGTCGTCGAACCGGTCGGGGACCGGCGTTCCGTGTGGTGGGTGCTCGCGGAGCTCGGGCGGCGCCTCGGTCACCAGCTCGCCGACACCAGCTCCGGGCAGGTCACCGACGACACCCTGCTCGCCGAGATCACCGCCCACGCCCGGCGCCCGTTCGACGAGGTCGTCTCCGCGGGCTGGGTCGAGGTTCCCCGCGAGGTCCCGTCGCCGTGGGTGGACGGGCACGTCGAGCGGATGGGCGGCTGGCGCCTCGCCCCCCGACTGCTCGTCGACCAGCTGGCCGCGCTCGAACCGCCCGCCCCGCTCGTCTTCACCCCCCGGCGCCAGAAGCGTCATCTGAACTCCCAGCTGGACTTCCTCGGCGACCAGCCCGAGATCGTCCTGCACCCCGACGACGCGGTGGCGGCCGGCGTGGTCGACAGCCAGCCGGTGACCGTCCGCTCGACCAGTGGTGAGATCACCGGGATCGCGAAGATCGACGGAACCATCCGCCGCGGAGCGGTCTCGGTACCGCACGGCCACCAGTCGGCGAACGTGAACCGGCTGACCGACAGGAACCAGGTCGACCTCGTCACCGGCATGGCCCGCTACAACGCCATCCCGGTGAGCGTGCACCCGGCCTGAGCGGCCGGGTACGGCCTCGCCCTTCCGTCCATCCCCGGCGAGGAAACCACGTTCCCGATGAACGAGGACGAGAGCAAGTCGGTGACCGCCGGGACCGCCGGGACCGCCGGTGACCGCCGGGACCGGTGGCACCGCCGGTGACCCGCCGCGGCACCGGGTGGCGCAGTGGGCCACGGGGAACAATCGGGGCGGCCCTCGGCTGGAACGCGCTCGGAGTACTCCCGCTCAGTCCTGGGCGCGGATGGCGCGCAGGCCGAACATGCGGCGCGCGATGTTCAGCAGGTGGCGCCGAAGGAGGTCCTGGTCGAGTTCGGCCAGGCGCGGGTCCGTCGTCGCCGCCATCAGGCCGCCGCTGACCATCACGGTGGTCACGAGCGCCTCGACATCCGGGTCCGGGCCGGCCAGGATCCGGTCCAGCCTGGCCGCGAGATCCCGCAGGATCGGGTCCTCCCGGGCCAGGCGGCTCACGGCGGGATCGGCCAGCACGACCGCGTTCAGCCGACTGTTCTTGATGATCATGTCCACCACGCCCGTCAGCGCGGTGGACAGCTGATCGGCCGGCCGGCGGCGGGCCTCCGCCGCCTCGGTCACCTTCCGCATCTCCTCGAGGGCCGGGGCGACCAGCGCCTGGAGCAACTCCTCCTTGGCGTTGAACTGGAAGTAGACGGCCGCCTTGGTCACGCCCAGCTCGTCGGCGATCATCTGGATCGAGGTACCGCTGACCCCGTTCCGGGCGAACAGTTCCAACGCGACGGCGAGCACCCGTTCCCGTGCGGCCCCGGGCCGCCGCCGAACCGTCACGGACCCGCCACACCTCGCCAACCAGGCATCACCGAGCTGACGATCAGCCCAACCGGCGAGAGCCTACCGTCCAACGGTCAAGGTCACGCTGGCCGCGCGCCCCGCCGGAACCGTCCGTGTCCCGGTCGCCGCCGAGGTCGAGGCCGGGCTCGACGTGCGCGGCGGCCGCGGCCGCGGCCCGTGGCGCTGCCGGAGCCGCCACCGACCGCCACCGACCGGTTTCGATCCGCAGATTCGGAGAAAACTCCAAACTAGATAAGCGTATGCGGACTATATTCGCGACACGGACCGCATCCGCGGATCTGTTGAGATCATGGTGCGGCGTCGCACGCCCTCAGCCGGACATCGAGCCGTCGACCGCACCCTGGCCAGGTCAGGTCGCCACGCCGGTGGGCCCCGTCGCCGTCACCGTAGACCCCTGTCGAAGCACTCGTCCGAGGACTGCAATCGCACATGGCAGATATCCGATTCCTGTATCGCCGCCTCACCGCCGTCCTGGTGGCGGCGCTGCTCGCGCTCCTGGCCCTGACCGCCTGCGGTGACGACACCACCAGCGCCCAGAGCGGTTCCGCCGACACGACGACCCAGGCCGAGGCGACGACGCACACCGTCGTCGACATGTCGGGCAACAGCGTCGAGGTGCCGACGCGCCCGATGCGGATCGTCACCAACTATCCGGCGGTCACCCAGATCGTCTTCCTGCTCGGCGCGATCGAGCGGCAGGTCGGCGTGACCGAGAGCAACCTGACGACCCTGCCGCTGTTCAAGAAGATCTATCCGCCGCTCGCGGAGAAGACCGCCGTCTTCGGCACGGACACGACCACCGTGAACAACGAGGTCCTGCTGGCGCAGAAGCCGGACCTGGTACTCCTGACCAGCGGCAACGAGACGCTGCGGAAGACGATCACCGATCTGGGGATTCCGGCTCTCGACGTCGCCAGCTTCCCGAACTCCGACAAGCTAAAGGAGGGCGTCACCTTCATCGCCGACGTGCTCGGCGGGGACGCGCCGGCGCGGGCGAAGAAGTTCACCGAGTTCTACGGCAGCGCGCTCGAACGCGCCGCCGAGGGCACGAAGGACATCCCCGACGCGGAACGCCCGAAGATCTACTACACGGCGAACGACCCGCTGAACACCGACGCCAGCAAGACGATCGCCGAGGTCTGGGCACGTCAGGGCGGTGGGGTGGCCGCCACGGAGAACAGCGGGGTCGAGGGCACCGCCAAGTCGGTGACGCTCGAGACCGTGTTCGCCTGGAACCCGGACTACATCATCTGCCGGGACCACTCGACCTGTGAGGAGATCCTGAAGGACGACCGCTGGTCGACCGTGGCCGCGGTGCGGAACCATCACGTGATCACCAACCCGCGCGGGGTGTTCGTCTGGGCCGCGCGCAGCGCCGAGTCCGCGCTGCAGCCGCTGTGGGTGGCCAAGACCCTGCACCCCGACCGCTTCGCCGACGTGGACATCGCGAAGGAGATCAAGACCTTCTACACGACCTTCTACAACTACAACCTCACCGACGCCGAGGTCGACGGGATTCTCAACCCGACCGAGCCCTGATCGTCGGATGACCGTCCGGTCAGGGCTCGGTCGGCCCTGACCGGACGGTCATGACTCGGCCGTCCGCTCGAAGCGCGCGAGGAGCCCGGCGCTGATCGAACTGCCCTCGGGGACGTCGAAGGTGGAGACCCGCCCGCGCCGTGACCCCTGGCCCAGCAGGAAACCGGTGATCGTCACCCGGTGCTCGATCCCGTCGAGGTGAACAAGGCCGTTCGCGTGGACCTTCGGGAGCGGAATCACGTCGTTCGGGTGCGCGCCCTGGTTCGGTATCTCCTCGTGGCGGAAACGCACGGTGAGGTCGTGCCCGATCCCCACGTCCTCGAAGTACACGCTGACCGTGAGATACACCCAGAACTGCCAGCGCGTCGGTAACTGGATTCTCCGGTTGTGATGGGTGAATCTGCCCAGCGGGAAGTCCGTGCCGTCGACGGGCGCGTCGGTGGCGCAGCCCTCGAAGTCGTAGCCGCTCCCGGCGCCCCCGTAGAGTGGTTCGCCCCAGCGGACCTCGCTCCTGCCGTCGCTCTCCTGGCGGAACGTGAGGCCCGGAAGGTCATCCACGCTGACGCGCGTCCACCTGCCGCTGGTCATGACTGTGCCCACAGTGGAAGTACTCCGTCCCCCGGCTGCGCCGAACTTCCCCCGGCTGCGCCGAACGAGTTCCCGTCGTGCGGCCGTCGAGTTCGGGAGCGCATCCCTCCGCGCGACTCCGAGATCATCGCACAGGGCAAGGGAACGGGCACGGAGAATGTCAGTAGTGCCAGGTGAACGATATGGCTGGCGCTTTGAGTAGCCGCTGACCCGCCAATCGGTGTCGATCGGGTGCCGGTCGGCCGCCCACGGCCTGGCACCGCTGGTGGAGGGCAGGGGCTACCGACCCGGCGTCTGGGCGGTGACCTGCGGGGTGGACGTCTCCCCGCGGCTGATCGCCGCCTTGCTCGCGGCGATGACCTCGGTGGCATGGCGTTCGATGGCCTCCGCGTCCAGGCCCAGCGCCTTGCCGATGTGCACCGACCAGACCTCGGAACGGAGGTTGGTCTCGAAGTCGAGATCGGCCCGGATGTCCTCGCGCGCGGCCTGGCGGTTCTGGCTGATCATCACGAACGTGGAAAGGAAGATCGCCTCCAGGCTGACGATCATCGTGAGCAGGCCGAACGGGTAGGGGTCGAAGACGGCCGCGTCCCCGAACACGCCCTTGTTCAGCAGGATCCAGATCGTGAACCACGCGGCGTGCAGGTAGACGAAGGGCAGTGACCCGGCGAACGCCGTGATCGCGTCCGAGATCCTGTCCTGGGACGTCCGCGCCCGGGCGGCCAGGGCCCGCTCGTTGCGGACCCGGGGGTGCGGGCGCGGCCGAGGCTGCGCGGGTTGAGAGGGCCGAGAGGGCTGGGAGAACGGCGGGGGCTGTGGGGGAACCACGGGCGGGGAGGCCGCCGGCTGCTCAGGATCGGTGCTCACGTCTCAATCCTGCGCCCGCGGCGCCACGGCCCGCGGCGGTGTCCCCCACCAGCAGCGGGACCGCCGCCGCTGTCGCCGCCGTACCGACGCGCCGGTGCCGTCGGCGGACGAGCTAGGTTTCGCTGTCGGTCCGCTCCGGCCCTTGCCTGACCAGGTCCTCGATCTGTCTTCTGATGAAGTCATCGACGATTTCGGGGTCGGACTCGACACCCAGATCGGCGTCGATCGCCATGATCTGGGTAATTCCGATCATGGCCAGTCGGGCGACCAGCGGCGGGCAGCGTTCCGGCGGGACCCCGAGGTCCGCCAGTGCGGCCGTGAAGGCGGCGAGCTGGACATCGCGGTAGCTCCGGTAGTACTCGGTGAGGACTTCCCGGACCGCCTTGCGGTGGTTGGCCAGCGCCATGAACTCGAGATTGAATCTGGGCGTCGTCATGCCCGTGTCGCGCAGGTCCCACAGCTGCCGCAGCGTCGGCCGATGCTGGAGTGCCTCCCGGAAGAGCTGCAGACCGACGTCCGCGCGGCGGCGGAAGATCTCCAGGAAGAGATCGTCCATGGTGCGGAAGTAGTAGTGCACCAGCTGGGGTGTGAGCCCGGCCCGAGCGCCGACGCGACGCGAGGTGACCGCGGCGTAGCCCTCCTCCAGCATCAGTTGCTCCGCCGCGTCGAGCAGCTGGTCGCGGGTACTCGACGCGGCCGAACCGGCGCGGCGTTGGCTGGCCATCTCCCTGTCATATCCCACCCGGGGCCGCTGGTCGCGAACCCGGTGTTTCGGGCCGGTCGGATGGCACGCCAGCGACCTGCCGCCGGACGTGCCCCGGACCGACCCGACCCGCATTATGGATCAAATATATATTCCTCCGTTCACCCCGATCACCTGACCCGTGATGTAGCCGGCCCCCTCGGAGCAGAGGAACGAACAGGCCGCCGCGATGTCCTCCGGGGTGCCGGCCCGGCCGAGCGGAACCATGGTCGAGATCAGGTCGACGCCGGGGATGTTGCCGTTGGCCTCTCCCCGCCGGGCCATCGGAGTGTCGACTATGGCCGGCGGGATGGTGTTGGCGGTGATGCCGTGGCCGGCGAGCTCGACAGCCAGGGATTTCGTGAGCGCGATGACGCCGCCCTTGGCCGCGGTGTAGTGCGCCATGTTCGGCGCGCCGGACTGGGCGCTCGACGAGGAGATCGTGACGATCCGGCCCCAGCCCGCGGCGATCATGTCGGGCGCGGCGGCCTGCGCGCAGCTGAACGTCCCGGTGAGATTGACGGCGATGATGCGGTTCCAGACGTCCGCGGTGATGTCGAGCAGCGGGTCGAAGGACTCGACGCCGGCGCTCGTGACCAGGATCTGCACCGGCCCGAGCTGGGCGCGGACCTGCTCGAAGGCGGCGTCGACCGATGCTCGGTCGGCGACGTCGGCCGCCACCGCCAGCACTTTTCCGATGGCGGCGAGCTCGGTGGCCGCCGCCCGGACCGCCCGGGCGTCGAGGTCCAGGATGGCGACGCGGTGGCCGTCGGCGAGCAACAGCCGGGCCACACCGAGACCGATACCGGACGCCCCGCCGGTGACGACGGCGACGCGGCTCATCGGACCGGCTCGACGGGCGTGAACTCCAGGTGCAGGTTGGTCAGCCCGCGCAGGATCCAGGTCGGCTCGTAGTCGAAGCGCCGGGCGTCCGGCGGGCCGTGGTGCTCCTCGGAGATCCGGATGTCCGCGGTCCGGTCGAGGATCCGCTCCAGGCTGATGCGGCCCTCGACGCGGGCGAGCGGGCCGCCGGGGCAGGAGTGGATCCCGCGGCCGAAGGCGATGTGCTGGCGGACGTTGCGCCGGTCGACGCGGAACTCCGCCGGGCATTCGAACTGGCGCGGGTCCCGGTTGGCCGCGCCGTTGAGGAGCATGACCGGGGTGCCCGCCGGCACCTCGACGTCGCCGATGGTCGTCGTCCGCCGGGCCAGGCGGAAGTCCGCCTTCACCGGGCTCTCGACCCGCAGCGTCTCCTCGATGAGGTCCGGGATGCGCTCACGGTGCGCCCGGATCTCCTCCTGCAGGGCCGGGTCCTGCGCGATGAACTTCAGCGCGGCGCCGAGCAGGCGCGCCGTCGTCTCCTGCCCGGCGGCGAACAGGAAGGTGGCCGCCCGCACCACGGCGGTGACCTCGGGGGTCGTCCCGTCCGGGTAGGTGGCCGCCGCCATCTGGGTCAGCACGTCGCTGCGCGGTTCGCGCCGCCGGCTCTCGATGTAGCGGGCGAACCAGGCGTCGAGCCAGCCGAGCGCGTTCAGCTCGTCCTCGGGCTGATCGCCGGCGCCGATCTGGCCGGGGCTGACGGCCAGCCCGAACCCCTCACGGAACCGCTGGTGATCGGATTCCGGAACGCCCAGGACATCGGCCACCGCCAGCATGGAGAAGGGCTGCGCGTACGCCCGGATGAACTCGCAGCGGCCGTCCGCGATGAACTCGTCGAGCTGGCGGTCGGCCAGCTGCCAGATGAAGGCCTCGTTCTCCTGTAACCGTTTCGGGGTGAGCATGCGCATGACCAGCGCCCGCTCGCGGGTGTGCATCGGAGGGTCCATCGTGACCATGTGCTCGTTCATCGGCAGCTGATCCCGATGGCGGTCGATGATGGCCCCGACCTCGTCGCCCTCCAACGGGACGGGAAATGTCGCGAACGGGCCCACGACCGAGTTGCAGGACGAGAAAGTCTCCACGTCACGGTAAACTTCGTGCGCCTCGTCGTAACCGGTGACCGCCACCACCCCGAGATGAGGTAAAGGCAGCACCGGGCACACCGAGCGCAGTTCGTCGAAATAAGGGTACGGGTCTTCGGCGAGTGACTCGTCGTTGAAGAAGTCGGTCGTCGTCCAGTCGGTCAACCTGCGCCCCTTCTGAAGCGTGGGAGCGGACGGCACACGATGTTTTGGCAGTCGCTCAAACGTCTTGGGCAGATGTCTAACACACGCCGGTCCGGGGCGGCAAGGGTGTATCCGTGGAAGGCCCGGTCAGGCGTTGAAGCCGCAGGTCCGCGGAATGGCGACGAAGGTGTCCCGCGCGGCGTGGCCGCGCCGGCCGCGCCGGCCGCGTCCAGCGCGGACGTCGCCTCGTCCGGCGGGAGCGGGAAAGACCGGCGCCCGGCGTCAGCGGGAGTGGACGTCCAGCGGCAGGCTGTTGACGCTGACCATCGTCCACGGGTCTCGGTGCCGGACGGGGGCGTCGGTCGCGACCGCGATGTCGGAGTATCGGTCGAGCAGGATTCCCAGCGCCGTTCTCGCCTCCAGCCTCGCCAGCGGGGCACCGAGGCAGAAGTGGACGCCGTGCCCGAAGGCGAGGTGCGGATTGGGCGCGCGGCGCGGGTCGAACCGGTCGGGATCGGCGAAGACCCGCTCGTCGCGGTTCGCCGCCGTGAGCCAGATCGTCACGACCGCGCCGGCCGGGATGACCTCGTCGCCCACCCGGGTGTCGGTGACGGCCCGGCGCACCAGCCGCGGGAACGGGGTCCGCAGCCGCAGGACCTCCTCGATCGCCGCCGGGAGCAGGGCGGGCTCGGCGCGCAGCTCGGCCACGGCGCCGGGATGCTCGTCGAGCGCCAGGACGGCGTTGCCGAGGGTCGCCGTGGTCGTGATGTGCCCGGCGAGCAGCAGCAGGCCCACGAAGCCGACGATCTCCTCGTCGGCCAGCCGCTGGCCGTCGGCCTCGACCTGGACGAGGCGGCCGATGAGATCGTCGCCCGGGTGGGCGCGGCAGGCCCGGATGCGGTCCAGCAGATACGCGTTCATCTCGCGCAGCACCGGGCCGGCCGTCCGGGTGTTCGCCGCGGCGAGCTCGGTCAGCGGCTGCTCCGGGTCCGTGACCTCCCGGTCGAACAGGGCGTCGGCCCAGCGTCGGAACATCGGGCGGTCGGCGGCGGGAAGGCCGAGAAGCTCGGCGATCACGATGACCGGCAGCGGGTAGGCGAGGTCGTCGATCAGCTCCAGACGGGTCCGCCCGCCGGTCGCGTCGAGCAGCTCGGTGGTGACCTCGGCGATGCGCGGGGCCAGCCCGGCGACCGTTCTCGGCGTGAACGCCCGGCTGGCCAGCCCGCGCAGCCGGTGCTGCTCGGGCGGGTCGAGGCGGACGAAGTTGCCCCGCTGGAACAGCTCCATCTCGTCGGGAAGGTCGTCTTCCGCCAGGTCCTCCCGCCGTGGCAGCAGGTCGCGCAGATCCGAGGAGAACGAGCGGTGGTCCGCGAGGACGGCGTTGGCCTCCGGATGGCCGAGGACGTGCCAGCACCGCTGCCGGTCGTCGCGGTGGACCTGGCCGCGCCGACGCAGCCCGTCCAGCCAGCACAGGAGATCGGGCAGTGAGCGGTGTACCGCGTTCGGCCACGTCGTCGACTGGGGCACGCCCCTGCGGTTCCCGCCCGGCCCGCCGCGCACACCTCGGGTGGCCGTCGAGAAAGCTTTCTCGACGGCCACTTGACATCGCCCTCGCGGTGCCGCACGCCGCGCTGCGCCCGCCGCGCCCGGTCCGGCCCAGGCTGGACGGCTCGCTGCCCGAGGAGTCGCTACAGAAGATCGCCCGGGAGACGGCCCGCCTGATCCACAGCAGATCCGGGTGAGCCGTCGGCGCGGCTGAGCGCGGCTGAGCCGGGCGGGGCTGAGCCGGGCGGGGCTGAGCCGGGCGCGGCCGGCAGCGACAGCACCATGGTCAGTCCGCCGCCGGGGGTCTCGTCGGGGGTGAGGGTACCGCCCATGGCCTCGGTCAGGCCGCGGGAGAGCGCCAGGCCGAGGCCGACCCCGGTGGTGTTGTCGCGGTCGCCGAGCCGCTGGAACGGCTGGAAGACGTAGTCGCGCTGGCGCACCGGAATGCCCGGCCCGCTGTCGACGACGCGCAGCTCGACTCGGTCCCCGAGCGTGCTCGCGGTGATCACCGGTGGGGCGTCGGCGGGGGCGTACCGCAGCGCGTTGGTGACCAGGTTGACGATCACCCGTTCGAGCAGCGCCGGGTCGGCCCGGACGTCCGGCAGGTCGTCGGGCACCCGCACGATGATGCTGTTCGCGGCCGGGCCGATCTCGTCGAGCGACGGGGGGACGATGTCGTCGAGCCCGACGGGGCGGGGGAAGACGCTCAGGGCCCCGGCCTGCAGGCGGGACAGGTCGAGCAGGTTCTCGACCAGGCGGGTCAGCTTGTCCAGGGACTCGTCGGCGGTGGCGAGGAGCTCGTCCCGCTCGTCGTCGGTGAGGGCGATGTCGACACCGCGCAGGCAGCTCACCGCGGCCTTCGCCGCCGCCAGTGGGGTCCGCAGGTCGTGGCTGACGGCGGTGAGCAGCGCGGTGCGGACCCGGTCCGCCGCCGCGATCGGCGCGGCCTCGGCCGCCGCCGCGCGCAGCCGGTGCTGGTCGAGGGCGACGGCGGCCTGGGCGGCGAAGGCGGTGAGGATCCGTCGGTCGGCGGCGGCCAGCGACCGTCCGGTCAGGACCAGACGCAGGTCGTCACGCACGGGAATGTCGACGATCTCTCTGCCGTCGTCTCTGCCGTCGTCTCCGCCGGCGTCCTGTCCGCCGGAGTCGCTCGTGCCGGTGGTGGTCGCGACCGGGTTCCATTCCGTGCCGGCCTGGTCGTCGTCGGTGCGTTCGAGCAACGTCACCGAGATCATCCCGAACGTCTCCCGGGCCCGGGCGAGGAGCGCGGGCAGCGCGTCCTCGCCGCGCAGGACGCTGCCGGCCAGCACGGAGAGGGTCGCGGCCTCGGCGGAGGCCCGCACGGCCTGCTCGTAACGCCGGGCGGAGGTGGACACGACCTGGCTGACCAGGCTGGCCACCAGCACGAACCCGAGCAGGGCCAGGGCGTTGTCGCCGTCGGCGATGGTCCATTCGGTGACCGGGGCGGTGAAGTAGTAGTTGAGCAGCAGTGAGCTCGCGACGGCGCAGAGCAGCGCGGGCCCGAACCCGCCGACCAGCGCCACCGTGACCGTGACGAGCAGGTAGGCGAGCATCTCCGTGGTCAGGTTGAACGTGCCCCGGCTCGCGGTGAGCCCGGCGGTGAGTGCCGGGACAAGCGCCAGGGTGAGCCCCGTGGCGATGATCCGCCGGCGGGGCTCCAGGGCCGTCCGGCCGCGGGGGCGCCAGCCGGGCCGATCGTGCCGGCCGGGGCGGCGTGGTGCCGCGCCCTCGCCGCCCGCCGGGGCCGGCCGGTGCCCCCACGCCTCGGGGTGGGTGACCATGTGGACGTCGATGGAGCCGGACCTGGTCGTCGTGGTCGCGCCGATCCCCGGGCTCAGGATGCGGGCCAGGCGGCCGCGGCGGCTGGCGCCGAGCACCAGCTGGGTGGCGTTCTCGGCCCGGGCGAACTCGAGCAGCGCGGTGGGGACGTCGTCGCCGATCACCTGGTGGTAGCTGCCGCCGAGGCTCTCCACCAGCGCCCGCTGCCGGGCCAGCGCGGCCGGGTCGGCGCCGGTGAGCCCGTCGGAGCGGGCGACGTGCACCGCGAGCAGGTCGGCGCCCCGGCCCCGGGCGGCGATCCGGCAGGCCCGGCGGATCAGTGTGTCGCCCTCCGGGCCACCGGTGAGCGCGACCACGACGCGCTCGCGGGTCTCCCACGTCCTGCCGATGCCGTGGTCGGCGCGGTAGCGGTCGAGCTGGTCGTCGACCTTGCCGGCCAGCCAGAGCAGGGCGAGCTCGCGCAGCGCGGTGAGGTTGCCGACCCGGAAGTAGTTGGCGAGGGCGGCGTCCACCTTCTCCGGCCCGTAGACGTTGCCGTGCGCCATCCGGCGGCGCAGTGCCTCCGGGGCCATGTCGACCAGTTCGACCTGGTCGGCGCGGCGGACGACGTCGTCGGGCACGGTCTCGCGCTGCGGGACGCCGGTGATGGTCTCCACGACGTCGTTGAGCGACTCCAGGTGCTGGACGTTGACGGTGGAGATGACGTCGATGCCGGCGGCGAGCAGCTCCTGGACGTCGTGCCACCGCTTGGGGTGCCGGCTTCCCGGGACGTTGGTGTGCGCCAGCTCGTCGACGAACGCGACCTCGGGACGTCGGGCGAGGACGGCGTCGAGGTCCATCTCGGTGAACGATCCACCCCGGTATTCCAGGATCTGCCGGGGGACGGTCTCCAGGTCGTCGAGCATCGCGGCCGTGCGCGGGCGGCCGTGCGTCTCGACGAAGCCGATGACGACGTCGGTGCCCCGGTCGGCGCGGCGGTGGGCCTCGTCGAGCGCGGCGTAGGTCTTGCCGACGCCCGGCGCGGCGCCCAGGTAGATCCGCAGGGTTCCTCGTGGCACCCGTCCATGGTGCGGCCGGCCCGCGGCCGGCGGAAGGCTCCGGCGCGGCCCCGCCCGGCCTTTCTCATGATCGCCGTTACTGTCCTGTTAGAAAGTGCCGCGTCGCTGTTAGAAACCTGTGAGAGATCGTCAATCCGGCCATTGGCCACGCTTTACTGACGTCGCTCGCCCCGCGCCACCGACTTCTGGACGTCAGTGGCAGGAGGGACGGCGGGGCCGTCGACGTTCTGAGGAGGAACCGTGCTCGACGTCGTGTACGTCGCGCTGACAGTCGCCTGTTTCGCGCTGCTGGCGCTTGTTCTGCGGGGGGTTGAGCGGCTGTGACCGCGGAGAACGTCGCCGGTCTTGTTCTGGGGATAGGTCTGGGAGTTCTCATGGTCGCGGCTCTGCTGTTCCCGGAGCGTTTCTAGTGTCCATGACGGTGGCCGGAATCCTGGTGACACTGCTGTTGGTGGCCGCCCTGGTCGTGACGTACCGGCCGTTCGGCGACTACATGTTCCGGGTGTACACCAGCGAGAAGCACCTTCCCCTCGAGCGGGCGATATACCGGCTGACGGGGGTGAATCCGAACGCGGGCCAGCGGTGGACGGTGTACGCCCGCGGCGTGCTGGCGTTCTCCGCCGTTTCCGTTCTGTTCCTTTACCTGATGCAACGGGTCCAGGACCGTCTGCCCTGGGATCTGGGCTTCGCCGGAGTGTCGCCCGCGCTGGCCTGGAACACGGCCGTGAGCTTCACGACGAACACGAACTGGCAGGCGTACTCCGGTGAGTCGACGATGTCGCACTTCACCCAGATGGTCGGCCTGGCGGTGCAGAACTTCGCCTCGGCCGCGGTCGGGATCGCGGTGGCGATCGCCGTCGTGCGCGGTTTCGCGCGCCGCCGCGCGCCGGTGGCGGCCGGTCCGGGCAGCCTGGACGGCGTTGTCGGCACCGGCGACGAGATCGGCAACTTCTGGGTCGATCTGACCCGGACGATCGTGCGGATCCTGCTGCCGATCTGCGTCCTCGGCGCGATCGTGCTGATCGCCGGCGGAGTGGTCCAGAACCTGCACGGCAACCACGTGGTGCCGACCCTGGCCGGCGGGCAGCAGGCGATCACCGGTGGGCCGGTGGCCAGCCAGGAGGTCATCAAGGAGCTCGGCACCAACGGGGGCGGTTTCTACAACGTCAACTCCGCGCACCCGTTCGAGAACCCGGCGGCGTGGACGAACCTGTTCGAGATCTACCTCCTGCTAATGATCGGTTTCTCGCTGCCCCGTACCTTCGGCCGGATGGTGGGCGATCGCCGGCAGGGCCTGGCGATCGTCGCGGCGATGGCGCTGATCGCGCTGGGCAGCCTCGCGGTGAACCTGGCCTTCCAGCTCGCGCACCACGGCAGCGTCCCCGAGGCGGTCGGTGCGGCCACCGAGGGCACGGACGCCCGGTTCGGCGTCGCGAACTCGGCGCTGTTCGCCACCGCCACGACCCTGACGTCGACCGGCGCGGTGAACTCGTTCCACGATTCCTACACGAGCCTCGGCGGCGCCTCCCTGCTGTTCAACATGATGCTGGGCGAGGTGGCGCCGGGCGGTGTCGGTTCGGGCCTGTACGGAATGCTGGTCCTGGCCGTCGTCACGGTCTTCGTCGCCGGGCTGATGATCGGGCGGACCCCGGAGTACGTCGGGAAGAAGATCGGCGCGCGGGAGATTAAGTTCGCGTCACTGTACTTCCTGACCACGCCGATCATCGTCCTGCTGGGAACCGGGGTCGCGATGGCGACGCCGGGTCAGCGGGCCGGCATGCTGAACAACGGCGCGCATGGCCTGTCCGAGGTTCTCTACGCGTTCACCTCCGCGGGGAACAACAACGGGTCGGCCTTCGCCGGAATAACGGTGAACACCACCTGGTACAACACCGCGCTCGGGCTGGCGATGATGTTCGGCCGGTTCCTGCCGATGATTTTCGTGCTCGGGTTGGCGGGCTCACTGGCCCGGCAGGCGCCGGTACCCGTCACCGCCGGAACGCTGCCGACGCACCGCCCCCAGTTCGTCGGGATGCTCGCCGGCGTCACGTTGATCATCGTGGCGCTCACCTTCTTTCCCGCGCTGGCGCTCGGGCCCTTCGCGGAAGGGATTCACTGATCATGAGTACGACCACCATCGCCGCCCGCCCGGGCGCCTCGGAAAGCCGGCCGCAGCCGGCCGCGCCGCGTCGGGTCGGGGGCGGCCTGCTCGACCCGGGGCAGCTCTGGAAGTCGCTGCCGAGCGCGGTGCGCAAGCTCGACCCGCGCACGCTGTGGCACAACCCGGTCATGCTGATCGTCGAGGTCGGCGCGGCCTTCACCACCGTCCTCGCGATCACCGACCCGTCGACGTTCGGCTGGTTGATCACGATCTGGCTCTGGCTCACCGTCATCTTCGCGAACCTCGCCGAGGCGGTCGCGGAGGGGCGTGGCAAGGCCCAGGCCGCCGCCCTGCGCCGGGCCAAGACCGACACCGTCGCCCGCCGGCTCGTCGGTTGGCAGGCGGGGCGGGCCGTCGAGACCGCGACCGTGGAGGACGTTCCCGCGCCGCGGCTCGCGCAGAACGACATCGTCGTGGTCGAGGCGGGGGAGCTCATCCCCGGCGACGGTGACATCGTCGAGGGCATCGCCAGCGTGGACGAGTCGGCGATCACCGGTGAGTCGGCGCCGGTGATCCGTGAGTCCGGTGGCGACCGGTCCTCGGTCACCGGCGGGACGAGGGTGCTCTCCGACCGGATCGTCGTCCGGATCACCCAGAAACCGGGCGAGAGCTTCATCGACCGGATGATCGCCCTGGTCGAGGGGGCGAACCGACGGAAGACGCCGAACGAGATCGCGCTGAACATCCTGCTGGCCGCACTGACCGTCATCTTCCTGTTGGCCGTCGCCACGCTGCAGCCGTTGGCGATCTACGCGAAGGCGCAGCAGCCGGCGCTGCCGGACAGCTCCACCCTGACCGGCGACGGGATCACCGGGATCGTGCTCGCGTCCCTGCTGGTCTGCCTGATCCCGACCACGATCGGCGCGCTGCTCTCCGCGATCGGCATCGCCGGGATGGACCGGCTCGTGCAGCGCAACGTGCTCGCGATGAGCGGCCGGGCGGTGGAGGCCGCCGGCGACGTCAACACCCTGCTGCTCGACAAGACCGGCACCATCACTCTGGGAAACCGGCAGGCCAGCGCGTTCATCCCCGTCGGGGAGGTGCGCGAGACGGAGCTGGCGGACGCCGCCCAGCTGTCCTCGCTCACCGACGAGACCCCCGAGGGCCGTTCGGTCGTCGTGTTCGCCAAGGAGCGGTACGGCCTGCGTGAACGCACGCCGGGCGAGCTGACGCACGCGACGTTCGTGCACTTCACCGCCCAGACCAGGATGTCCGGCGTCGACCTGGCGCCCGAGCCCACGCACGGCGCCGTGCCCGCCGACATGGTGCCCGCAGACATGGTGCCCGCAGACATGGTGCCCGCCGGCGCGGCGGGCGGACGGCGGGTGCGCAAGGGGGCCGCCAGCGCGGTCACCCGCTGGGTGCGGGAGAACGGCGGCCAGGTCCCGGCCCAGGTCGGCGAGGTCGTCGACGGCATCTCCGCCTCCGGCGGCACCCCGCTCGTCGTCGGCGAGGTCATCGACGGGCCGGCCGGCCCGGCCGCGCGGGTGCTCGGCGTCATCCAGCTCAAGGACGTCGTGAAATCCGGCATGCGGGAGCGCTTCGACGCCATGCGCCGGATGGGTATCCGCACCGTGATGATCACCGGGGACAACCCGCTGACCGCGAAGGCGATCGCCGACGAGGCGGGTGTCGACGACTTCCTCGCCGAGGCCACCCCGGAGGACAAGCTCGCGCTGATCCGCCGAGAGCAGGCGGGCGGCAAGCTCGTCGCGATGACCGGCGACGGCACCAACGACGCGCCCGCGCTCGCGCAGGCCGACGTCGGGGTGGCGATGAACACCGGCACGTCGGCCGCCAAGGAGGCCGGCAACATGGTCGACCTCGACAGCGACCCGACGAAGCTCATCGAGATCGTCGAGATCGGCAAGCAGCTGCTCATCACCCGCGGGGCACTGACGACCTTCTCCATCGCCAACGACGTCGCCAAGTACTTCGCGATCATCCCGGCGATGTTCGCGGGCGTCTACACCGGCCTGGACCGGCTCAACGTCATGCGGCTGGCCAGCCCCGAGTCGGCGATCCTCTCCGCGGTCATCTTCAACGCCCTCGTCATCGTCGCGCTGATCCCGCTCGCGCTGCGCGGCGTGCGCTACACCCCCGCCAGCGCCTCGAAGCTGCTCAGCCGCAACCTCTACGTCTACGGCCTCGGCGGGATCGTCGTCCCGTTCGCCGGTATCAAGGTCATCGATCTTCTCGTCCAGTTCATCCCGGGAGTGGGCTGAACCATGTCAACTCGGCTTCCGTCCTGGCTGCGCCAGCACCTCGCGGCGCTGCGGGCCCTGCTCGTCCTCACCGTCCTGCTCGGGCTGGCCTACCCACTGGCGATCCTCGCCCTGGCCCAGATCCCCGGCCTCAACGACCGGGCGGACGGGTCCTTCGTCACCGACGCCGCCGGCCGGCGGGTCGGCTCCGCCCTCATCGGCCAGTCGTTCACCGACGCCGACGGCAACGCGCTGGCCCGGTACTTCCAGAGCCGGCCGTCCGCCGCCGGGGACGGCTACGACCCGACCGCGACGTCGGCGTCCAACCTCGGGCCCGAGGACGTCGTAGACACCCCCGACGACCCGGCCACCGCCGAGGACGAGGGCAGGCAGAGCCTGCTCACCCAGGTCTGCGCGCGCAGCCTGGCGATCGGCGAACGGGAGGGGGTCGACGGCGGCCGGAAGTACTGCACCGCGTCCGGGGTCGGGGCCGTCCTCGCCGTGTACCACGCCGGACCCGGCTTCGCCGGCCCGGTCACCCGGGTGGTGAGCGCCAACGAGCCCTGCCCCGCCACCCCGTTCCTCGCCACCCACCAGGGCGTGGCGGTCACCTGCCGCGCCCCCGGCGACGACATCGCCGCCGGTGCGCGGGTACTCGTCCGCGGCGACGCTCCCGAGGCCCCGGCCGTGCCCGCCGACGCGGTGACGGCCAGCGGCAGCGGCCTCGACCCAGGCATCAGCCCGGCCTACGCCGAGCTGCAGGTCCCCCGGGTCGCCCGCGAGCGTGGCCTGCCCGCCGACCGGGTCCGTGACCTCGTCGGCGAGCACACCGCCGGCCGGGCCCTGGGCTTCATCGGCGAGCGCAGCGTCGATGTCCTCGAACTGAACCTCGATCTCGACGCGCTCGTGCCGTCCGGGTCACGCTGAGTCCTCCATCACACGCCGGCTCGCCTCCTTGAACCGGAAGAGTCTTCTCCGCTTTGCTGGTTTAAGCGGAAGAGATCCTTCCGTTAATGACCAAGGTCGTGCGGGCCGGTCGTGGCGGCGCAGGGCCACACCGACGCGACCGCGAGAGGCCGAACATGACCGATCTGTCCACGCAGGCGGAGCCGCGCGCGGCGCGGGCCCGCGCCCGCACCTCACCGGGACGGGCGCGGGCCGAGCTCGGCGTCGTCGGGTTCGGCGCGCTCATGGTGTCCATGTCGCAGTCGCTGCTCGTGCCGGTGCTGCCGACGCTGCCCGCCGAGCTGAACGCCTCGGCCAGCGAGGTCGAGTGGCTGCTGACCTCGACGCTGCTCGTCGCCGCCATCGCGGTGCCGGTGTTCGGCCGGCTGGGCGACATGTTCGGCAAGCGCCGGCTGCTGCTGGTCGCCCTCGCCATGCTCGTCGCCGGCTCGCTGCTCGCCGCCCTGACCGACAACATCGCGCTGCTGATCGTCGGCCGTTCGATGCAGGGCGTGTCGACGGCGGTCATCCCGCTCGGGATCAGCCTGCTCAGCGCGCTGCTGCCGCGGGAGCGCGCCGGTTCGGCGATCGCCCTGATCAGCGCGATGCTCGGGGTGGGCGCCGCGGTGAGCCTGCCGCTGGCCGGCCTGCTCGCCGACCACTTCGACTTCCACATCCTGTTCTGGATCACCTTCGCCGGCGGTGCCGCCGCGCTCGCCGGCGTGTTCGCGATCGTGCCCGAGGCGCCCAACCGCCGCGGCGGCCGGATCGACTTCGTGGGGGCCGCGCTGCTGAGCGCCGCGCTGGTGGCGCTGCTGCTCCCGCTCGCCGAGTCCGCCAACTGGGGCTGGGGCTCCGCCCGGGTCATCGGCCTGCTGGCGCTGGCCGTGGTGCTGCTGGTGGTGCTGGGGCTGGCCGAGCTGCGCATCCGCGAGCCGCTGGTGGACATGCGGACCCTGCGCCGCCGCCCGCTCGTCCTGACGAACCTGGCCTCGCTGCTGTTCGGCTTCGCGCTGTTCGCGCTCCTGATCGGGACGTCGTCCTACGTGCAGGCACCCGAGGCGAGCGGGTACGGCTTCGGCTCCTCCATGGTCGTCGGCGGTCTCGTCCTGCTGCCCGGCGCGCTGGGGATGCTGTTCCTCGCCCCGGTCTCCGCCCGCCTGGTGGCGCTGCGCGGCGCCGGGCAGACCCTCGCCCTGGGCGCGGTCATCGTCGCCGTCGGCTGGCTGGTGCGGATCGCCTTCGCCGGGTCCATGCCGGAGATCATCGTGGGCACGACGGTGGTCGGCATCGGGACCGGCATCGGCTACGCGGCCATGCCGTCACTGATCAACGCGCACACCCCGCCGGAGGAGATCGCCGCGGCCAACGGCCTGAACACGCTGTTCCGGGCCATCGGCAGCTCGCTGGCCAGTGCCATCGGCGGGAGCATCCTGGTGGCGGAGACGATGACCGTCGGCGCGACCGAGCTGCCCTCCCTCGCCGGCTACCGGGAGCTGTTCGGCCTGTGCGCCGGGGCCGCGGTGGCGGCGGCGGTCGCCGCGCTGGCGATCCCGCGGCACCGGGCGGCCACGCCCGCCCCCTGAGCTCCGCCGATCCGTCCCGAACACGGGCGGCGGCCCCGCGGGTGTCGATTCCCGCGGGGCCGCCGCCTTCCGTTCGTCGGTCAGGAGGTGCTGGAGCCGTCGGCGCAGAGCCCCGAGTTGGTCACCTCGAACTCGTTGCCGGCCTGGTTGATCCGGACGAAAGCGTTGCACCGCAGCGGCTGGGTGGCGTTGGTGCCGATGTTCACCGGTGAGATCAGGCCGCCGGCGTCGTAGTCGGTCACCTTCCGCAGCCCGCTGATGAACGCCTCCCTGGTGGGGCAGTCACCGGCGAGGTCGAGCCCACGCAGGAACAGGTCGGTGTACAGGTACGCGTACATCGCGAACTGCTGCTCGGGAACGGTGGTCTCGGGCGCGAAGCGGGTCATGGCGTCGCGGTAGCGCTGGATGGCGGCGTCACCCACCTCGAACGGCTTGAAGTTCACCGAGAACGAGACCCCGGCGAGGGCCGGCCCGAGCGTGTGCAGCACGCTGCGGTCGTACCCGGTGAGCGAAATGGTCGCGGCCAGGTTCACGTTCGAGGCCCGGGCGGCCTGCAGGACTTCGGCGAGATCCTGCGGGGTCGAGAATCCGACCAGCGCGTCGGCCCCGATCGCGGACAGCCGCTGCGCCACCTGCGTCGGGCTGTCGGTCGCCTGCGCGAAGGGGATCACGTCGGCCGACGGGAGCTGGACCGAGGCGAAGGCGCTCTTGTACCGCTCGATGGTCTGCATGGTGAAGGGCGACGCGGCGGAGACCAGGTACGCGACCTTCGTCCCACCGGCGGCCTTGATGTAACGGCCGGTGGCCTCGGGGGAGACGTCGTACAGGAACGAGAACAGGTTCTGGTACCTGGCCCAGGCCGGCTGGGTGAGGCCCGAGACGGGAACGCCCTCCTTCTGGAGGTTCTCCAGGGAGTCGCCGAGCGAGGCGGTGGCCGTCACGAGTCCGAACACGGACTGGTTCCGGACGAGGTCCTGGGTGGCCCGGGCGTTCTCCGTCGACGACGAGCCGTCGTCCCGCCACTCGTAGACGATGCGCCGGCCGTGGATCCCGCCCTCCTGGTTGGCCAGTCCGATCCGGGCGTCGAGCCCGGCGCGGGCCGAGGAGAGCGAACTGCTCCCGGGGCCCGAGTCGGAGTACACGAAGCCGATCTTCACCTGGTCGGACGTCACGCCCGGGCTGTTGCAGGCGGCTGGCGAATCGCCGCCGCCCGTGCCTGAGCACCCGGTGATGGTGACAGCGAGGGTCGCGACCGCCGCCACGCTGAGTCGTCTTGTCAATCCGCCTAAGCGCACCAGTTACCCCACAGAAGATAAACAGCGACTCTGGCGGGGAGGCGCGTGGCGGTCCGCCTCCGGCCCGCGCCCAGATCGGCGCTCCCCGTCCAAACCTTCATCATTTATGAATCATGTGGATGTTAGCAGGGCGGAGATAGCGGCAGTCGCGGCGGGTCCGCCGTGCCGCGCGATGCCGTGGCCGCCTTGTGGCAATCGTGGAAGGGGTCGGAAGGGAGCTTCCGAAGCCGATCTGGTAAGGCGCCGGATTGATGATTTCCATCACGGTGGGACGGCGTTCTCCCGATTGCTTCCGGATACTCGGTTCCGCGCCGGCCGTCGACGCGGAACCGGTTTGGTCCGAAGGCGAAAGCGCTCGGCGTCGTAGTGCGGGTCGCGGGCCCGCCTCGGATGGTCCAGGCCGGCCGTACGGCGGCCGGCCCCCGCACAAGCTGGTGGAATCGGGCGGTTTATCGCGAATCGCGGTGGCGGGCGCGCGGGTGGTGCCCGCTGGTCCGCCCGGGGCGGGCCGGGGCGGGCGCTCGCGAAACGGGCGTCGGGTGATTGCGGAGTGCCGGGTACGGCCGGCGTAAGGCGGTGGGCCGCTTGTGGGTTCGGCGGCGCGCTTCTCTTGGGTGAAAGTCCTGGTCCGGCAGTCGGGATGTCACCTGCTGTGGTGGACGGGCGGGCCGCGGGCAGGTGACCCGTGCGGTAGCCCGGCCAGGCGGGCCCTCGGGCGACGGTCTCCGGCGGACCGACGGCCCGCCGGAGGCGCGGCCGGCCGGTCCCGTGCCGACTACTGGGATTTATGTAGTTAAGCGCGGGCAAATGTCCTATATGTGAGCGCGGATTATGTGTGACCCTGCACACTTTGTTCGCGGGTGGTCATCGTGCATCCAGTGACAGGTCATCAACACCGACCGACGGAACGCGCCCGATCGGTGGCTGTCCCGATCCCGGAGCCACCGCCGCAAAGGACCGTCCGGCGAGCCCGGGGAACCGGCAACGGACTTTCCGTTCCCGGCCGTGGTCGGCGCGTCGCCGTCGGCTGTTCCGATCCGTTGTCGGTGCCTTTCGTGGGCCCGGGTTCGCCGGTGGTCGCGTGATATCCGAAAGATTTTCCTCGGGTGGATGAAAGCTTTCAAGGAGACCGGTCTCCGGGGTGGAAGAGAATCTTCTTGGTATGGTGACGGGTTGGCGTTCCCGTTTGGGAGAACGGGATTCGCGGACTTTGTCTGCCGGAAACAAAAGGCTGGGAAAAGCGAGCTCGGGCGCCGGGAGGCTAGTCCGGTGCGACCTCGCGCATGATCCCGGCATCGGGTTTTCGGGCGGTGGAAATTATTTCTGGTGATTATGTTCGAGGGCCTGGAGCGATATACCGCGGTGCGTCCGTCGCGGATGAGCGGACCCGCCGGGGCCGCTCCGGGACGGGGCCCGGCGCGGGCGCCCGGGACCGTGGCCGGCCGCCGTCATCCGCGCCGTCATCCACGAGTGGGCGGACTCCGAAGCACCCGTCGGTGAGACATGTCTCGGTTCCCCGTGGGCGTTGACAGGGTGGCGGGATCTGGTCTTGACAGGTTGGGCTGGGCCGGGGTGGCCGGGGTTCAGCGGCGGTCGGGGGTCAGCAGTTGTTCGCCTGGAGCCGGAGGTTCACCGGATCCGACGTCCCCTGACTCGTCCCGGCCGCCGGCGACTGGGAGACGACGGTATTGAGGTTCGCCGCGCCCAGGCACTCGTACAGGTACGGGATGTTGGAGAAGCCGGCCGCCTTGAGCGTGGCGGAGGCGTCGGCGAGGACCATGTTCAGCACCCCCGGCACGGCCACGAGCCCGTCACCGGGCGGCTGCCCGGTGGTCGTGGAGCCACCGGTCTGCCCGTCGCCGGGCCCCGGCCCCGGCGCCGGCTGCTCGCCGGTCGAGCCGGTCGACGTGCCCGCGCCTGAGCCGTTGGAGGTGCCTGAGCCGTTCGAGCCGGTCGAGTCGCTTTCGGTGGCCGACCCGGAAGTGGATGATCTGGCGGCTGGTGATCCGGCCGCCTGGACGGTGGCCGCGGTGGCCGGGCCGTCTGACGCGGCCGGTGCTGTCGCGGCCGGCCCGGTCGCGGTGGCCGGACCGGCCGACCCGCCGGCCGACGACGACGCGGCGGCCGCGACCTCGTTGACCCGCACCTCGGCGAGCCCCGCTGCCGCGCCCGAACCGCTCCCGCCACCGAGAGCGTCGGCGAGCGCCCACGACCCGCCACCGAGGACGACCGCAGTGGCGACGCCGGCCGCGGCCCAGGGCAGCCAGCGCGGCCGGGGCCGCCGCCCGGGACGCCCGTCACCCGGGCCGGTGCCCGGGCTGGCGACTGGGCCGGCGACTGGGCCGGCGACTGGAACGGGGGAATGCGCCGGCACGGGGGAGAGCTCCCCCGACAGGGGAGACAGCAGGGTGTCGTGCGCCTGATCGCCCACCGCGCTCGGGCTGGCCGCGACGGCTGGGCCGGCCACCGGGGTTGGGCTGGCCGCGACGGCTGGGCCGGCCACCGCGATCGGGCCGGTCGGGAGACGCAGGCCGGTCGGGAGGCTGATCACCGTCGCGTCGGGCGCGTCGAGATCCGCGCCGAGCTCCGCCTCGTCGAGGGCCACGTCGGTACCGGCCAGCGCCGCCACCAGCTCGGCCCGGGCGAGGCCCGCCGTGGCCGGACGGTCGGCGGGGGCCTTCGCGAGCAGGCGGGCGATGGTGGCCCACAGCGTTCCGGGTAGCTCCTCGAGGGGCGGGGGTGTCTGTTCCAGATGCGCCCGCAGCATCGCGATCGGATGATCGGCGTTGAACGGCGGCCGGCCGGCCAGCAGCTCGTAGAGGACGATCCCGATGCTGTAGAGGTCGGCGGCCGGTGTGGCCCTGGTGCCCTCGGACAGCTCCGGTGCCATGTACCGCGGCGTCCCGATCAGCCCGGTGAGCCGGGTCATCGACGGGCCGTGGGCCAGCCGCGCGATCCCGAAGTCGGTCAGCATCGCCCGCGGGCGGTCCGGGTCCGTGGTGTCGATCAGGATGTTGTCCGGCTTGATGTCCCGGTGGACGACCCCCGCCCGGTGCACGGCGGCGAGCGCGTCGAGCACCTGGCCGAGCAGCGACACGGCCTCGCGCGGGGCCAGGACGTCCCGCGCGCGCAGGTACTTGCGCAGGTCGACGCCGTCGACCAGGTCCATCACGATGGCGAGGCCGCCGCCCTCGGCGACGAGGTCGCGGACCTTGACCAGGTGCGGGTGGTCGAAGCCGAGCAGCAGCTCGCGTTCCCGCAGGAACCGCTCGACCACGTCGCTGTCGTCCGCGAGCTCGGCGCGCAGGATCTTGGCCGCGACGGCGGTGCCGTCCGCCTCGCGCTCGCCCCGCCACACCTCGCCGGTGGCTCCGCGACCGAGTGGCGCGTGCAGAACGTACTGCGAACCGAGTCGGCGCATCGCCGGCGTACCCCCCGCCGTAAGCCATGTGGCGGTGAGTGAGTCTAATCCGCCCAGGTCAGCTGATCAGCCGCTCCCGATCAGGCGCTCCCGATCAGCCGTTCCGGATCGGTCGTTCTGGATCAGGCGGTCGGGAAGATCGAGGCGAGCCAGCGGCGCCAGCCCGGCGCGTCGCGTTCGGCGACGGCGGCCGCCCGCCGCGCCGCCGCCGCGTCCCCCGGCGGGTAGTAGAGGTACAGGTAGACACTCAGCGCGATCTGGTCGCCGATCCCCTCGACGGCGAGGAAGGCCAGGCCCGGACCGGGGACGTCGGTCACCAGGGTCAGCATGCGGTTCTCGTCGTGCTCGACGGTTCCCGCGAGCGCCGGGGCGTCCGGCGCGGTGCTCGCCACCCGCCCGGACCGGACGTCCACGGGGAGCCCGAGACGGTCGAGCACGGTGCGCCAGACGACGTCCCCCGGCCCCGGTACCATCTCGGTGATCACGATGGACGACGCCCGCCAGCCCGCGAACCGGGCCCGGTACAGCTGAAGATTGCGCAGGTAGAGCCGCCAGCCCTCGCGCATCGCGTCGAGCTCGCCGCCGCCCGCGGCGTCCCCGGCACCCTCGGCGGCGAAGCCGCTGTTGACCAGGCTGACCACGCTGGACGTCCCGTCGCCCGCGGCCGCCACGGCGAACTCGAAGGCCAGCGCGTGGGCGGCGGGCGCGGGCTCCTCAGGGGCGGCCGCGCCGCCGTAGACGAAACGGTGCGGCGGGCTCCAGACGAGGACCCGCCCCGACTCGGCCAGCCCGCCGCCGAAGTCAAGCCGGACGGCACCGCCCTCGACCTGCTCGACCTCCGCGGGGACGAACCAGGTGCTGATGCCGGGCCCGGTCGCGATCGTCTCCCACACCTCGGCGGGGGTGCCCGCGACCGTGACCTCCAGCCGGATCGAACGGCCGCCGGCGTCGTCCGGCGCGACCGGCCCTGCGGTGACCGGTCCGGATGCCGTGACCGGTGCGGACGGGTCGGATGAGGGGGACGGGGTGGGCATGGGCGCTCCTCGGTCGAGGTGCTCCCGCCGGTGCCGATGGGGGCGCGCCGTCCACGGTGCGTTCGCCATGATGTCGTCATGACGCTGGAGACGGTCCGCCTGCACCTCGGTCGCGGCGGGAGCGGGGTCGGGGGCCGGGCGGACACCCCTGGTGGTCCGGACGGCACCGTTCCGGTGAGTGTCGCGGCGCCGGCCCCCGCAGTCTCGCCGCGCGGCGGAGTCATCGTCATCCCCGACGCGCGCGGAATCACGAACTATGTGCTTTCGGTGTGTGAGCAGCTGCGCGCGGAGGGCTGGCTCGCGCTGACCCCGCACCTCTACCACCGGGACGGCCGGTCCGAGGTGCCGGTGGCCGAGGGCTCGTCGAAGATGCTGACGCTGACCGCCGCCGGCATCGCCGCCGACGTGGACGCCTGCCTGGACCACCTGGCCACGGTGGGGCTCCCACCGTCCCGGGCCGGGATCATCGGGTTCTGCATGGGCGGCACGGCGGCGTTCCTCACCTCCGCGCGGCGCGGCCTCGGCGCCGCCGTCACCTTCTACGGCGGCGCGGTCAGCACCCCGTACTGGACGGGCGCCCCGCCACTGCTGGACGTCGCGGACCAGCTGCGCACACCGTGGCTGGGGCTGTACGGGGAGAACGACACCTGGGTCACGGTGGACGAGATCCGGTCGCTGCGCGCCGCGGCCGCGCGGGCGCCGGTGCCGACCGAGCTGATCAGCTACCCGGGCGCCCAGCACGCCTTCCACACTCCCGAGCGGCCCGCGACCCACGACCCGGTGGCCGCCCGCGACGCCTGGTCCCGAATGCTCCGCTGGCTGGACACCCACATCACCGCGCCCTGAACGCCCCGCCCCGAACGGCCGCATCGCCCCGACCGGCCGCACCGCTTGGCCGCACCGCCCGGCCCGCCCCCGCCGGTGGAGGTCAGAGTGGCGGGGTCAGGCCGTCGAGGAGTTCGAGGGCGACCAGATCGTCGTAGGTCTCGCGGCGCCGGATCAGATCGGCCCGCCCGCCGCGGACGAGAACCTCGGCCGGCCGGAGCTGGCTGTTGTAGTTACTCGTCATCGTCATTCCATAGGCGCCCGCGCTGAAGATCGCGATGAGATCCCCGGAAACCATCGCCGGCAGGGCCCGGCCTTTCGCCAGATAGTCGCTCGACTCGCAGATCGGGCCGACCACGTCATAGCCGACCAGGTCATCGGTGGACTGCTGGTCCCGTGACCGGGGAACGGCGCCGTTCACGGGGGTCACCGGCCACATGAAGTGGTAGCTGTCGTACATCGCCGCGCGGACTATGTGGGTCATCCCGGCGTCGATCACGACGAGCTCGCGGTCGCCCGCGCGCTTGCGGTAACGGACGGTGGCGAGCAGGATGCCGGCGTTGGCCGCGATCGTCCGGCCCGGTTCGAAGACGACCTGCCCGCCGCGGTCGACGAAGCCCTGCAGCCGGGGGCAGATCGCCTCCGCGAAGTCGTCCCAGCCCGGGGCGCTGCCCTCGGCGTACTCGGCGGGGAAGCCGCCGCCCACGTTGAGGGTGGTGACGCGCAGCCCGTCGGCCTCGAGCTCGGCGGTGAGCGCCAGGAGGCGGTCGAGCGCCGTCGCGTAGACCTGCGGGTCGTAGATCGGGCTGCCGATGTGCACGTGGAAGCCCTCGGCCCGCAGGGAGTCGTCGGCGGAGGCGGCCCGGAACAGCGCGGCGGCCCGCTCGATGTCGACGCCGAACTTGGCGCCGCGGATGGCGGTGGTGGTCCGGGCGGGGGTGCGCAGGTCCGGCGCGATGTCGGGGTTCACCCGGATCGCCAGGCGCGGCCGGCGGCCCTCCTCGCGCGCCACCCGCGCCAGCAGTTCGACCTCGGCCTCGGACTCGACGTTGACGCAGCGGATGCCGTGGCGGACCGCGGCGCGCAGCTCGTCCTCGGACTTGCCCACGCCCGCCAGGACGATCCGCTCCGGGTCGACCCCGGCGACCAGTGCCCGGTGCAGCTCGCCGCCACTCACCGTGTCGATGCCGGCGCCCTGCCCGGCGAGCAGCCGGAGCAGGTGGACATTACTCAGCGCCTTCGCGGAGAAACAGATGAGCGGGTTGATCGACTCGAACGCCTTCGCGAACCGCACATAGTGATCGACGAGGGTCGCCCCGGAGTAGACATAGGTCGGCGTACCGAATTTCTCGGCCACCTCGCGAAGCTCTGTCTGCTCGCACCACAACGTGCCGCCGCGATAGGAGAACTCGTCCATCTGCATCCTCACCGTGATGGCCACCGCCAGCTGCCCGGCCTTTATCACCTGTCTCGGCGGCAAAGGCCCGTCGGAGGCTACGGTACAGACCGCCCGCTTCCCTTCGGTGGATCCGCCGGCGGTGCTGGGGCGTCCGCGGACAGCGTCCTGCGGGAGGCCGGCGGCCGGCCCGCCACCGGCCTCCCGCGGGCTGGCGCGCTCCCGCGGCCGAACTCGTGGCGAACGGGAGTTTTCCGGTGCCCGCCCGGTGCGCGAACAGTTCGTGACGTCGGCTCGGGCGCCTCGCTGGTGAGAGCGGAACACCCTGGTAGAGCGATATGAAAGGGCGCGTGCGGTCCCCGGGCGGCAGGTCCGGGGACGCCGGACGGCGCAGGGGAGATCTCGTGGTGCGGGTGGGGCGTTCGGATCGCCGGCGGCGGACGGCTCGGGCGGCGTCCGCGTTCCTCGCCGCGGTCACCGTGGTCCTCACGGTGGCCGGTTGCGGTGGCGGTGACGACACGGGCGGGCCCGGTGCCGCGGGCGACGCGACGCCGGCCGCCGGCGCGGCCCCCGGCGCCACCGCGAGCGCGCCGGCACCGCTCGACGTCCTGGTGACCAACGACGACGGCGTCGCGGCGGCCGGCATCGACGCGGTCGTCCGCGGGCTGCGCGACCTGCCCGGCGTGACGGTGACCGTCGTCGCGCCGGCGGCGAACCAGTCCGGCACCGGTGGGAAGACGACCGTGCCCACCCCGGCGCACCACGACGCGGCCACCGCCGGCGGGACCCCCGCGACCGCCGTCGACGGTTTCCCGGCGGACGCCGTGACGGTGGCACTGGACGTCCTGCGGCTCACCCCGGACCTGGTCGTCTCCGGCGTCAACCAGGGCCAGAACCTGGGCCCGGTCGTCGACCTCTCCGGCACCGTCGGCGCGGCCAGGGCTGCCGCGGCCCGCGGGATCCCGGCGATCGCGTCCAGCATGGGAACGGGCGACGCCTTCGACTTCGCCCCCGCCGCCAAGCTGGTCACCGACTGGGTGACCGCGCACCGGGCGGAGCTGCCGACCGGCACGCCCGCGAGCGGTCCGCGGGCCACCATCGCGAACCTGAACATCCCGAACTGCGCCGCCGGCGGCCGGATCCGGGGTCAGCGTGAGCTGCCGACCCAGCCGACGCTGCCGGACCTGGCCGCCGCGCTGGCCCCGCAGGACTGCACGTCGAGCGCCGAGCCGGACGAGGAGGTCGCCGCGTTCACGGCGGGCTTCGCGACGCTCACCGAGATCCCGGCCCGCCCGGCCACCCCGGCCGCGGTCGTGACCGCGGCCCCCGCGGCACCGACGGTGTCGGCGGCGCCCGCCGGGAAGTAGCTCGTCCCGTTCCGGCCGCGTGGGCGGCTGGAACTTCGCAACTGAGCAGAAGGAGTACCGATGTCGGGTACTGGGGGGAAGGCCGCGGCACGCGGAGCGGTCCGCGTGTCGGCGGTCGTGGGTTCGGCGGTCCTGGGGGTCGCGCTGGCCGTGCCGTTCGCGGTGGCCGTCGGCCCGGCGGCGTCCGCGGCGTCCGCGGTGGCACCGGCGGCACCGGCGGTGTCGGCGGGCGGGGACGCGGCCAGAGGGGCCGGGTCGGCCGTGCCGACGGTGCTGTCCACCGCGACACTGCCCGACATCCCGTTGGCGGACTTCTCCAACGGGCTGATCCGGGGCTCGGTCGACACCGACCGCGGGGTCGACCTCGGCGGGATCGGCAGCGACCTGTACCCGGCCGACCGGCCGAACGAGTTCTGGACGATCACCGACCGGGGCCCGAACGGGCAGATCAAGATCGACGGCAAGAACCGGCGGACCTTCCCGGTGCCCGGCTTCGACCCGGCCATCGTGCGGGTCCGGGCCGCCGGCTCGACGCTCAAGGTGCTGGACGCGCTGCCGATCACCACCGCGCACGGCAGGCCGGTCACCGGGCTGTCGAACATCGACGGCTTCGACGAGACGCCCTACACCTGGGACGCCCAGACCCCGCTCCCGTTCAATGCGAACGGCCTCGACACCGAGGGCCTGGTCCGCACCCGGTCGGGTGAGTTCTGGCTGGTGGACGAGTACAGCCCGTCGCTGCTGCGGGTGAGCGCGCGCGGCCAGGTACTGGCCCGCTACATCCCCGCCGGCCTCAACCTGACCGGCACGGACTACCCGGTCATCGCCTCGCTGCCGGGTGTCCTCTCCGCGCGCAAGACCAACCGTGGCTTCGAGGGCATAACGCTGGCCCCGGACGGGCGCACCCTCTACCTCGCCGTGCAGAGCCCGCTGCTGCTTCCGGACTCGGCCACCGGGGACGCCTCCCGTAACACGAGAATTCTCCGCTTCGACACGGTGAGCCGGAAGGTGACCGGTGAGTACGTCTACCGGTTCGAGGACGTCGCCGCGTTCGACCCCTCCGCGGCCGGTGACCCGACCGCGATGAAGGTCTCCTCTCTCGCGGCCGTCGACGACCACACCCTGCTGGTCAACGAGCGGACCGACGCCGTCTCCCGGCTCTACACCGTCGACCTGCGCCGGGCGACGAACATCCTCGGCAGCCGGTGGGACCGCCCGGCGACGGCCCCGTCCCTCGAGTCGTCGGCCGACCCGGCGAAGGTCGGCGTCACCGTGTTGCCGAAGCGTCTCGCCGTCGATCTCGAAGGCGTTGCGGGCATGCCGGACAAGATTGAGGGCATCGCGATCATTGATCGACGGACGATCGCCGTCGCGAACGACAACGACTTCGGGCTCGGATCGTTCAACGAGGCCGGCCAGCTCGTGGATTCGGGCGTGCAGAGCAAGATTCTGCAGCTGCGGCTGAACCGCCCGCTCGGCTGATTCCGGGCCCCGCCCGGGGCTCCGTTTCCGGGCCCGCGCCCGGCCCCGACCCGTTCGCCGCCCGTCGGTAGGTGGACTCTGGCCGTAACACGCCGGCTACCTTTCATGCCCGACTGGCAGACGCTCCACTCGCTCCCACGGAAGCCTCTACGGTTCCACTATCCCAGTCGGGGGCGGGCGGCGACGAGGTCGGCGGCTCCTGGCGCCCCGCCCGCCGGCACACCTGCCCTGTGTGTCGGCGCGAATGGGGTAGATCCAGTACGGCGCAGGCCATCTAGCGAAACGGAGCGGTCATCGATGGGTGGAGAAGACGGCACCGTCTGCCCCCGGACAGGCGCGGCCACCATGTCTCCGGCCGGCGCGGCCGAGGTTCCCGCGTCAACGTGTTCACAACGGAAGGCGGACGGCTTCCTCCCGGGTTTCTCCGCTCGTCGCGGGCCCCGCGCGTCATGAGCGGCCGGCACAGCACCCGGCGGCGGGCCGTCCGGCGTCCGCACGTGCGCCGCGTCGACCGGGCCTACCGGGTCTACCGGGCCCACGTCGCCGACCGGGCGTATCTCGCCGAGCGGGCGGACGTCGCCGACCGCAGGTCGGCGTTCCTCGCCACCACCGCGAGCCTGGCCGTGATCGTCGCCGCGTTCGGAATGCTGGGCCTGATGGCCTTCGGTACCGCGGCGTGACCGGGCCCCTGCCCGCGGGCCGCTGCGCCGGCGGTGTCGCGCCGCGGCGGCTGGAGCGACCCAGGGAATCGCCCCGCCCGCGCCCGCGAATCCGGGCGAGCGTGCTGCTTACCCGAGGCTGCCTGATGCCGTCGGGAGTTCCGGCCCGACGCCGCGGGGGTGGCACCCGCGAGAACTGACCCGACCAGCCACGATCCGTACTGACCGCGATCCGCGATCCGTACCAACTCCGATCCGTACCAACCGCGATCCGGCGGGGCGACGATCCGTACTGTACGGATCGTCGCCCCGCCGGAGGATGCACCCGGCCTCGACCGCGCGGTCGACGGCGGCGTCGAATGCTGTCAGACAGCCCGCCCGGTCCGGGTGGAGCGCGTGCGGTTTCCCGGCGGGAAAGTGCGGCATCGAACCGGACAGCGATTTCCTCCCGGACAGCGATTTCCTCGGCTCGGTGCCCTCGACCGTGCCGGCGGCCCGGCTGGGACCAGCCGTGGCCCGGTGCCTGGGGATGGGCGTGGGAGCGGGCCGGCGCGTGGGAGCGGGCCGACACCGTGGCGGAGTGGTCGTGGTCGTCGGGCAGGTCTTCGACGGCGCGTTGCCGATCGTCATCTTCGCCACGTCGGGGGCGTCGGAAGCCGGGGCGACCGCGCGGTGTCCCGGGTCCCCGGGTCGGTTCTCAGACTCCGATCGGTTCTCAGACTCCGAGCAGGTCCAGGCTGCCGTGGTAGGCCACGGCGAGGCCGAGTCGCCCGGTCAGGTGCTCCACGATCGGGCGGTCCACCGCCCGGGTGATCGCCCACAGGTAGAAGCCGTAGGGCAGGTGCGCCCGGTACGCCCACCAGGCGTCCTCGCGCGCGGGCGGGGTGACGCCGTGCGCGGCCAGCCGGCCGAGGTAGTGGTCGAGCAGGTCCCGCTCCGAGCGGGCCCGCTCGTCGGGATCCAGCACCGCCGCCAGGTGGTAGCCGACGTCCAGCGCCCACCCGCCGTGCTGGACCACCTGCCAGTCGATGAGCCCGGGGGAGCCGTCGGCCAGCTCGTAGACGTTGCCGGTGTGCAGGTCGCCGTGGACGAGGCAGCGCGGCTGGTCGGTGATCGCGGCCAGTCGGCCCATCGCCGCCAGCAGCCGGTCCGCGCGGCGGACGTCGGCGGGCACCGCCGGCACCCGGCCGTCGTCGAGCTGGGTCTGGAGCCGCTCGGGCGCCAGGACCCGGGCGAGCGAGGCGAGCCGGGGCGGGAACGCGGCGGTCAGCTCGCCCTTGTCCTCCCACGTCGCCGCGTGCAGGGCGGCGAGCTGGTCGAGGGTGCCGGTGGTCTGCTCGGCGGTGTAGCCGACGAGCGGGTCGAGGAAGGTGGCGCCGGCCTCGACCAGGTCCTCCATCAGGACGAGCGCGTGGTTCGTCTCCTCGTCGACCGCGGCGTACACGCACGGCGGGGTCCGCACCGGCAGGGTGGCGGCCCAGTTCCGGTAGAAGTCGGCCTCGACCCGGGTGCCGCGCCCGCGGACGGCGGGGTTGAAGTACCCCTTGGCGCACAGCGCCGCCGGCGCCCCGTCGACCGACCGCGCCCCGTCGACCGGCTCCGCGTACCCGACCTGGAAGCGCACCTTCGTCGCGACGGTCTGCAGCCGCTGCGTCACCGTCGTGCCGGTGACGACGGCCCCGGGCCACGACTCACCCAGCAGCGCGGTCAGCCACTCCGGTGACCGTACGACGTCCTCGTCCCACGGCGCGGGGCCGCCCGGCAGGGTCACGGCAGTTCCTCCAGGTTCAGGTCGAGCAGGCGGTAGGCGCGTTGCAGGTAGGGGCCGCGCTCCGAGCGGCCCGCCACCGGGAGCCGCATCGACCGGCGGGTGTGCAGGCCGAGCAGGGCCGTCTTGACGCAGGCGAAGACCTCGTGCCAGAGCAGGTTCTCGACCCGCCGGCCGGTCAGCTCCTCCCAGAGGTCGATGGTCTCCTGCCGGGTGCCGAGGCCGTCGAGGCGCGCCAGGCCCTGGAAGGAGCTGTGGATCTCGTCGAAGTGCAGCCACCAGCCGAGATCGGCCATCGGGCCGGCCAGCGACGCCTGCTCCCAGTCCATGACGCCGACGACCTCGAAGTCGGCGCCGAACATCATGTTGCCGATCCGGGCGTCGCCCCAGGACAGGCCGGGCACGGGCTCGGTGGGCCGGTTCGCGGCCAGCCACTCGAACAGGGTGCGCACGGCGTCGGGGATCTCGTCCTCGAGCGCCCACGCCGCGAAGCGGTTCCAGTAGGTGAGCTGCTGCTCGGGGCCGGTGCTGCCCAGCTCTGCGAGGTCGACGAAGCCCACCTCGTCCACGGGCATCACGTGGATGGCGGCGAGCTGGCGCACCGCGCTCTCCCACAGGGTCCGCCGCTGGGCGGGTGTCGCCTCCGTCAGCCAGCCCGTCTTGTTGTAGACCGGCATGCTGACCGGCACCCGGCCGCGCATCCGGCGCATCACGAAGAACGGCTGCCCGAGGATCGCGGCGTCGTCCTCGAACCACAGCGGCTCCGGGACACGCACCGAGCCGTCGCGGCGCAGGGCGGCCAGCAGGTCGTACTGCATCCGGAACCGGGGGTCGAGGAACATCTGGTGTTCGGGCCGGGGCCCGATCCGCAGGACCAGGTCGTCGACGCGGCCCGCCGAGCGGGCTTCGAGCAGGAGCGTCTCGTTGGAGACCCCGGCCCCGATCGGATAGGTCAGCTCGCCGACTGTGAGGTCGTCGACGCCTAATCGGGCCGCGAGCCACGGGCGCAGGATCTCGACCGTGGCGTCGAGGTCCCGGCCCTTGGCGAAGACCGGTGCGACGCTCATCCGTACTGCTCCTTTCATCGCGGCCGCAGCAGGTTTCCCGCGGCCGCGGCCGGTTTCTCAGGACGGGGTGAGGGCGACGACCGGGATGACCCGGTCCGTGCGGGTCTGGTAGACGTCGTAGTTGGGCCAGCTCGCGGTCACGATCTTCCAGAGCCGGGGCTTCTCGTCCTCGGACGCCGTCCGGGCCACTACCGGCAGGTGCAGGCCGCGGACCTGGATCTCGGCCTCGGGACGCGCCGTCAGGTTCCAGTACCAGGCCGGGTGCCGCGGTGCCCCGCCGGTGGACGCCACGACGAGGTAGTCGTCGCCGTCCCGGGCGAAGATCAGGGCCGAGGTGCGCTTCTCGCCGGACTGCCGGCCGACCGTGGTCAGCAGCAGGGTCGGCACGCCGTTCCAGAGGTAGCCGACCTCACCGTCGGTCTCCCGGTAACGCGCGACGTGCTCGGCCCCGCGCAGACTCAGGTCCGGGGCGGTGTATCCGGGCTCGCTCATGGGTGTCTCCTCACCCCCGGTGTCTCGGGACTACCCGAAGACGACGGGGATCTCGGTCGCGCCACGCTCGTACATGCCGATGAAGCGGGGCGCCTCACGGTCGGGGTCGAGCCGCAGGTCGGGGAGCCGGTCGAGCAGCGCCCCGATCCCGACCCGCATCTCGGCCCGGGCCACGTGCATGCCCAGGCAGACGTGGGCGCCCCCGCCGAACGCGAGGGACGGCCGCAGGGGGCGGGTGATGTCGTACTCGTCCGGGCGGTCCCAGCGGGCCGGGTCACGGTTGGCCGCGCCGATGCACAGGTGCAGCACCGACCCGGCCGGCATGTGCACGCCGAAGAAGTCGACGTCCTCGGTCACCCAGCGGGAGAACATCGGGTCGGTGGGTGACCAGCGTAGCGACTCCTCGATCGCCGGCCGGAGCAGCGAGCGGTCCGCGCGCACCGCGGCCAGCGCCTCGGGGTGCTGCAGCAGCGCGGTGAGCGTGATGCCCATCTGCTTCCAGGTGGTCCCGGAGCCGGCGGTCAGCAGCAGCACCGAGAAGGAGTAGATCTCGGCGTCGGTGAGCCGGTGGGTGACCCCGCTCTCGTCGGTCATCTCGGCCTGCACCAGGATGCTGATCAGGTCGTCCCGCGGTTGCGCGCGCCGGGCGGCGACGATCGGCGCGAGCATCCGGACGATCTCGTCCGGCCTGGTCAGCGCGGCGCGGATGTCGAGCGCCTGCTCGACGGGCACCCCGAAGCTGCTGGTGATCGTGAGCACCGGGATGGCCGCGCAGAAGTCCACGTTCAGCTCGGCGCGGCCCGCGTCGACGAACCCGTCGATGAGCAGGCCGACGGTCTCCTCGATCCACTTGCTGATCCACCATTTCGCCTTGCCCGGCACGAACGAGGGCTGGACCAGCCCCCGGTACCGGCGGTGCTGCCTCCCGCCCATCGACAGCATGCTGTTCGTCGCGCCGTACGGGCCGTTGTTGGGATCCACCGGCCCGGCCGCCGACGCGAACACGTCGGGGTTGCGGTAGGCGGCGTCGCAGGCGGCGTAGCCGAAGGCGGAGAAGTGCGGGCGGTCGGGGTACGGCAGCCCGGAGAACATCGCCGGGCCGGCGAAGCCGGTCAGCTCGTGGACGATCCCCGGGTGCACCGGGGCCTGCTCGCGCAGCCGGTGCCAGACCGGGTACGGGTCCTCCCGGTAACCGCCGCCCATGTGCACGTTGTAGCTGCTGCGCAGGTCGAACAGCTGGCGGACCCGCTCGCGGTCGAGAGTGGCCGTGGTACTCATCGAGTCACCTGGCCACGTATCCGCCGTCGACCGGCAGCAGCACACCGGTGATGTTGAGCGCCCGGTCGGAGACCAGGTAGACGGCGGCCTCGGCGCAGTCCTCGGCCGTGATCGGGCGGCCGAGCGGATGGGTCGCCCCGACGTTCTCCACCATCTTCTCCCGGGCCTCCCCCGAGACGGTCAGCCCGCCGGCGGCCATGAAGTTGGTGTGCGGCATCCCGGCCGGGCAGATCGCGTTCGCCCGGATGCCGAACGGCGCGCCCTCGATGGCGACCGCGCGGGTCAGCTGGTGCACCGCGCCCTTGGTGGCGCCGTAGACGGAACCACCCCAGGCGACGAGGCCGGCGACCGACCCGGTGTTGAGGATCGCCCCGCCGCCGCCCTGCCGCTTGAACTGCAGCACCGCCTGCTTGCAGCCGTTGAACACGCCGCCGAAGTTGACCGCGACGAGGCGCTGGAAGTCCTCGGCGGTGTGGTCCTCCAGCTTCGCGCCCAGCCGCGGGGTCGGGACGCCGACGTTGTTGAAGACGATGTCGATCCGGCCGAACTGCCCTACGGCCGCCTCGATCGCGGCGGCCACGTCGGCCTCCCGCGAGACGTCGCACTCGGCCGCGGACGCGGTGCCGCCGGCCGCCTCGATCGCGGCCGCCGTCTCCTTGATCCCCTCGGGCCGGATGTCGGCGCACAGCACGCGGGCGCCCTCCTCGGCGAACCGCAGTGCCGAGGCGCGGCCGACCCCCGAGCCGGCACCCATCACCACGGCGATCTTGCCGTCGAGCATCATGCTCGTCACGCTCCTGTTCCGTCCTGCGCCGGGGCTGTGCTCTGCGCCAGACCCGCGTCGGGCGCCAGACCCGCGTCGGGCGTCAGACCCGCGTCGGGCGTCAGACCCGCGTCGGGCGTCAGACCCGCGTCGGGCGTCAGACCCGCGTCGGGCGCCAGACCCGCGTCGGGCGCCAGACCCGCGTCCCGCGTCAGACGCAGCGCGCCGGTCGGGCACGACTCGACGGCGATGCCGACCACGTCCGCCGGATCGTCCGTCTCGGTGAGGACGACCGCCTTGGCCTGCTCGTCCTGGGTGAAGGTGCCCGGCGCGTAGTCCACGCACATACCGCTGCCGATACACCGCTCGCGGTCGACGACCGCGAGCGGTGCCCGCCCTGTCATGTCAGGCCGTCGCGAGCACGGGCGGCTCGGCCGGGGTGAACCGGTACAGCCGCTCGGCGTTGCCGCGCAGGATCTTGTACTGGACCTCCTCCGACAGGTGGCCGATCCGGTTCTTCACGACGTCGATGCAGTTCGGCCAGGTCGAGTCGGAGTGCGGGTAGTCCGTCTCGCACATGATGTTGTCCTCGCCGATCTCGTCGATGCTGGCGATGCCGTGCGCGTCGTCGATGAAGCAGCCGAACACGTGCTCGCGGAAGCTGGCCCGGATGTCGAGGGTGTCCAGGTCGAGGGCGTCCGCCCCGCCGTGCTCGTGGAAGCGGACCCCGCGCTTGACCCAGTGCCGCTGCTTGTCGATCACCTGCTCGGCGCGCTCCAGGTAGTACGGCATCCAGCCGATCTCGCCCTCGGAGAGCGCGATCTTCAGCTTCGGGTACCGCTGGAACATCCCGCTGAACAGCCAGGAGAGCATGGCGCCCGAGGTACGCATCGCGCCCCAGGTCAGGTTCGCCATGAACGGCGCGTCGGGGGCGATCTTCGGCACCTGCGACGAGGAGCCGACGTGCATCGACGCGACCATCTCCAGGTCGTTCGCGGCAGCCATGACCGGCTCCCAGTACCCGTCGCGGTCGTGGATGGTCGGCAGGCCCAGCGGGGCCGGGTTCTCCGAGAAGGCGAAGGTGGTGGACCCCTTTGCCGCGCAGCGCTCAAGCTCCTGCACGGCGAGCCGCGGGTCCCACAGCGGGATGAGGGTGAGCGGGATGTAGCGGCCGGGCGCGCTGCCGCACCACTCCTCGATCATCCAGTCGTTGTAGGCCTTCAGGCAGACCAGGCCGAACTCACGGTCGCTGGCCTCCGAGAACAGCTGGCCGCAGAAGCGGGTGATGGTCGGGAAACACAGCGAGGCGAGGATGCCGGCGCGGTTCATGTCCTCCAGGCGCGCCGTGGCGTCGTAGCAGCCCGGCCGCATCTCGCTGTAGCGCAGCGGCTCCGGGCTGAACTCCTCCTTCTCCTTGCCGGCGACGGCGCTCAGCCCCGAGCTGGGGAACTTCTTGCCGTCGTAGACCCAGAAGTCCATGCCCGTCTCGTCGACCTCCATGTGCGGGGCCCGGTCGTGGTCCTTCTTCGGGAGCCGGTCGAGCCAGAGGTTCGGCGGCTCCAGGACGTGGTCGTCGACGGAGATCAGCCAGTCCAGCGGCAGTGATGACGTCATCAGTGGTTCCCTCCGGTCCGGGAGCGAGCTCAGCGGAGCTCGCCGATGGCGAGGTGCTTGACTTCCTGGAAGGCGCGGATGCCGTCCGGCCCGCGCTCGCGGCCGAGGCCGCTGTGCTTGTAACCGCCGCCTGGCGCGTAGGCGCTGAACACAGCGGTGTTGACGTTGACCGCCCCGGTCCGCAGCCGGCGGGCGACGCCCACCGCCGCGGCCACGTCGGCGCCGTAGACCTGGCCCGACAGTCCGTAGTCGCTGTCGTTGGCGATGCGCACCGCGTCGTCGAGATCCCGGTAGCCCAGGACGCTGATCACCGGCCCGAAGATCTCCTCCTGGGCCGCCGGGTTGGCGTTGTCGGGCAGGTCGAGCACGGTCGGCTCGAAGTAGTAGCCGCGTTCCAGCCCGGCGGGCCGCCCGCCGCCGGTGACGACCTTCCCGCCGTTCTCCTCCGCCAGCCGGACGAAGCGCTCGCACCGCTCGCGCTGACCGGCGCTGATCACCGGTCCGAGCTTCGCGGACGGGTCGGTGGGCGGCCCGACGGTGAGGGTGCCGTAGGCGCGCGACACCGCGTCGAGGACCTCGTCCTTGCGCTCGCGCGGCACCAGCATCCGGGTGGCGGCGACGCAGGCCTGGCCGGCGGTGGCGGCGACGACCGCGACGGCCCCGGCGGTGGCCCTCCCGACGGCGTCGGGCAGGTAGATCTGGGCCGACTTGCCGCCCAGTTCGAGGGCGACCCGCTTCACCGTCGGCGCCGCCTGGGCGAGGATCCGCCGGCCGACCACGGTCGAGCCGGTGAACGAGACCATGTCGACGGCCCGGTGGGTGGTCAGCAGCTCGGCGCCGGCGGCGCCGGCCTCCACCACCACGCTGAGCACACCCGGCGGCAGCCCGGCCGCCGCCGCCGCCGCGCCGAACACCAGCGAGGACAGCGGGGTGAGCGGGCTGGGCCGCAGGATCACCGAGTTCCCGGCGATCAGCGCCGGGATGATCTTCTGCATCGCCATGATGATCGCCCCGTTGTACGGGGTGATCGCGGTGACGACGCCGACCGGCTCGTGCCGGCGGAAGCTCAGGCTCGCCCCGGCCCGGACCAGGTCGTCCAGCGGCACCGGGTTGGGTTCCTCGTGCGACATCGACAGGTACAGGTCGATGGTGCCGCGGGCCAGGCCGAGGCCGGCGCCGAACTGCGCCCGCTCGGCGAACCCGGTGGGCTGGCCCGCCTCGGCGACCATGGTGGCGACGAGCTCGGCCCGCGCGGACTGGAAGTAGTCCAGGAACGCGCCCAGCACCTTCGCCCGCTCGGCCGGCGGGCGGTCCGCCCACACCCCCTCGTCGAAGGACCGGCGGGCCTCGGTGATCGCGCGCTCGATCTCGGCCAGCGGGGTGGCCGGCAGATCGGCCACCGAGGTCTCGTCGGCCGGGTTCTCGACGGTGAGGACCTCGTCGCCCTCGACCCAGGTGCCGGCCACGTACGAGCGGCGCTCCGCGATGATCGCTGCCACGGGCTCGTTCCCTTCTAGGTGCGCATGCCCACTCGGGGCGTCGGGTGACTGGTTCAGAGGTGCGGGGGCCGGGATCAGCGGGCCGGGGTCGGCGGGGCGGGTCGGCGGGCCGGGCCGGGTCAGCGGCCGGGTCAGCGGGGCGACGTGCTGTAGACGACCGCGCCGCCGTAGTGCGGCGAGGAGGCGCAGGCGACGCCGACGGTCGCCCGCTCGCGCTGGCGCTCCCCGGCCCGGCCGGCGAGTTGCAGGTAGCACTCGAGCATCTGCGGGATGCCGTGCATCCGCCCGTTGCCCAGCGCCCCGCCGCCGGAGAGCGCCGGCAGCGCGCCGGGCCGGTCGCTGTCGATCCCGCCGTCCCGCACGAAGCGGTGCGCTTCGCCGACCGGGCACAGGCCGAGGACCTCGAGCCAGAAGTAGACGAACGGCGAGAAGCCGTCGTAGACCTGCGGCAGGTCGACGTCCGCCGGGCTCACCCCGGACTGCTCCCACAGCCGCTTCGCCAGCGCCGTGCCGCCGGCCATGATGTCGTCGAGCGGCCAGTGCAGCGGCAGCCGGCGCCGCGGCGGCGCCGAGGAGGCGTGCCCGGTCACGTACACCGGGCGGTGCGGCAGGTCACGGGCCCGCTCGGCCGAGGTGAAGACGAACGCGGCGACCCCGTCGACCGGGATGTCGCAGTCGTAGCGGCAGATCGGGTCGCTCAGCAGCGGCGCGGCCAGGTACTCCTCGGTCGTCAGCGGCCGGTCGTGCCAGTACGACCACGGGATGCGCGCGCCGTTCTTGCGCGCCTCGGCGACCACGGCCGCCGTCGTCTCCCGGCTGGCCCCATAACGCTGGAGGTACTCGTTGTAGGGCAGGGCGATCATCGACAGCGGGCCGAAGAAGCCCTGCGGCACCGTCCACTGCTGCGCGCCGCCGGCGGTCCGCATCGGGTTGGCGTGGTAGCTGCCCTTCGGGTTGTGCAGCGCGCGGTGCATCACGACGTAGTCGGCGGCGCCGCTGGCCACGGCGTTGACCGCCAGTGCCACCGAGCCGGGGATCTGGCCGATGCCCTGGAAGCCGGCCACGTACCGCGGCGAGCCGCCGAGCCGCTGGGCCAGCCAGTCGGCGGAGACCAGGCTGACCCCGTCCTCGGCCGCGTGCGCGCCGGCGGTCGGGAACAGCGCCGAGGTGACGAACCCGTCGACCTGGCCGGCGGTGAGGCCGGCGTCGGCGATCGCCGCGCGGGCCGTGTCGACGGCGAGCGCGCCGAGCGGACGTCCCGCGTGCCGGGTGACGTCGCTGTGCGCGTAGCCGACGATCGCCACCTCGCCCCCGGAACCAGGCCGGCCCCCGGAGCCCGACCGCCCGGTCATGACCACACCTCCCCGGTGCCGGTGCCGGTGCCGGTGGCGGTGGTGCTGGCACCGGCACCCGGCCGGGCCAGGGCGAACGCGGGGACGGAGACGCCGTCCGCGACGTCCTCGAAGGCCACCGCCACCGGGGCGCCGACGCGCAGCGGCGTGTCGGGGCCGTCCAGGAGCCGGCCGATGACGCGCAGCTCGGGCTGTTCGGCGAGCTCGACGTCGACGAGCAGGAAGGGCACCTCGCCGCGGAAGCCGGGCAGGAACGACTGGCGGACGACCGTCCAGGAACGGACGGTCCCGGCACCGCTCACCGGTTCGAAGGCGAAGCCCGGGTCGGTGCTGCCGCAGTGCGGGCAGGTGTGGTCCGGCGGCACGGCATAGGTGGAGCAGCGGGCGCAGCGGGCGACGGTGAGGACGTGCCGCGCCGCGGCCGCCCAGTACGGGGCGGAACGCTCGTCCGGCTCCGGCACCGGCCGCGTGGGCTCGGGCGCCGCCGCGGGGCCGGCCGTCACGGGATCGCTCCGGCCTCGGTGAGGGCGGCGATCTCTTCCCAGCTGTAGCCGAGTTCGAGCAGCACGGACTCGGTGTGCTCGCCGTGCTCGGGAGCCCGCCGGAGCACGGGAGGCCGGGAGTCGAACTGGACGGGGACGGTCGGTAATCGGTAGGAGCCCCCGCCGTCGAGGTGGACCTCGCCGACGTAGCCGTTCGCCACCACCTGCGGGTCGTCGACCAGCTCGGTGACGGACTGCACCGGCGCCCACGGCGCGTCGATGCCCGCGAGCAGGTCCTTCCACTCCTGGAAGGTCCGGGTCGCGAACTCCGCCTCGAGCTCGGCCCGGCAGGCGACCCGGTTCTCGCCGCGGGCCCGCAGGTCGGTGAACCGCGGGTCGGCGGTGAGGTCACCGCGCCCGATCAGCTCGCAGAACGGCGCCCAGTAGCGGTCGGACTCCAGGAAGACCAGCTGGATGTGCCGGCCGTCCTTCGTCCGGTAGGCGCCCACCAGCGGGTTCGGGCCGTCGCCGGGACCGCTGGAGGTGCGCGGGGTCTGCCCGGTCAGCGCGACGAGGAGGTCGGAGGACAGCGTCCACATCGCCGTCGCGAGCAGCGAGACGTCGACGACGGTGCCTCTGCCCGTGCGGGTGCGGCCCAGCAGGGCGGCGGCGATGCCGAAGCCCAGCGCCATCGCGCCGTTGCGGTCGCCCATCGCGCCCCGCTGGCTGATCGGGTACTCCCGCTCCTCGGGGGTCAGCATGTGCCCCATCCCGCCGCGGGCCCAGAACGCCGAGGAGTCGTAGCCGGGGTGGTCGGCGTCGGGCCCGCGGGCGCCGAAGCCGTGCCCGCGGGCGTAGATCAGCCGGGGGTACCGGCGGGTGAGCTCGTCGGCGTCGAGGCCCAGCCGGCGCAGCGCGCCCGGCCGGAAGTTGGTGAGGAAGACGTCCGCGGTCTCCAGCAGCTTGTGCAGGATCGCCCGGCCCTGCTCGCGGCGCAGGTCGAGCGCGACCGAGCGCTTGCCGCGGTTGGCCAGGGCGACCGAGAGGTTCACCCCGCCGCCGTCGGTCCCGATCCCCTGGGTCGCCAGCGCCCGGTACGGGTCGCCCTCCGGGCGCTCGACCCGGATGACGTCCGCGCCCCAGTCGGCCAGGAGCGCGCCGGCCACGGGCACGAAGACCCACTGGGCGAGCTCGACGACCCGCACGCCCTTGAACGCGCCCTCTGGAACGTCCTCGTCCATCGGCCACCTCCTCTCCGTCGCGCCGGCTCCGGCGGACCGTGTCCGGCGTCACTGTAGAACGGCACTCTCGTCTTTGGGAAGTCCATCGATGTCGAAAAACTAGAGGTTGACTTCGTACATCGGGGTTGCAAGCATGCATTTCACCCACCCGCCGAAGGTCAGGTCCGAGCCAGCCCCGGGCCGGTGCCGCTCCGGCGGCCTCCAGACGCTGCCCGATCCCTCGCGGTGAGCCGGCCGAGCTCTCCGGTGCGTCGCCATGCCTCGGGCCGGGGCGTCCTCACGCCCCGGGCCGGCGGGTCGCCGTGCCCGGCGGGCGGGCGCGCCCGGGCGGCCTCTGCCCCGGCGGCCCCTCGCCCGGGGTCGCACCGACGTACCACCGAGATCCCCGTCGCCCGTCGTCGCTCGCCGTCGCCAGGTCAGGTCAGGTCAGGTCAGAGGAGCATGCAGTGGAAGAACCGGTCAGCAGTGCCCGGCGCATCCGGCAGTTGGCCGCGGAGCGCCCCGACGATCCGGCCCTGCGCCACATCGCGCTCGACGGCGGGGAGCCGACGTTCACCTGGCGCGAGCTCGACCGGCGCTCCAGCCAGCTCGCCGGGGCGTTAGCCGAGCGCGGCCTCGGCCACGGCGAGCACCTCGGGCTCGGGCTGCGCAACTCGCCGCAGTTCGTCCTGGCCGTGTTCGCGGCCTGGAAGCTCGGCGCGGTGCCGATACCGGTCCGCTGGGACGTACCGGAGTGGGAGCTGGGCCGGCTCCGGGAGGTCATCGAGCCTCGGGTCTACCTCGGTGGCGAGGATCTGGCCTGGATCGACTCGACCGAGCGTCTCGACGTGCCCGACCTGCCCGACGCGACCTCGCCGCAGATCCACGGCATCTGCAGCAGCGGCTCCACCGGCACGCCCAAGGTCATCGTGAGCGACCGGCCGTCCGTCTTCGTCGCGCGGATGGCCACGCCGCTCGCCGAGAGCTGGGGGCCGGTGCCCCGGCCGCAGACGGTGCTCGTGCTGGCCCCGATGTACCACGCCAACGGGCTGACCACGCTCTACAACCTGCTCGGCGGCGACCACCTGGTGGTGATGGAGAAGTTCGACGCCGCCCGTGTCGTCGACGTCATCGAGCGCCACCGGATCACCACCTTCACCGCCACGCCGACGATGCTGCAACGCATCGCCGACCTGCCCGGCGTGGACGGGCGTGACCTGTCGAGCATCCGGTGGTTCACCCAGGGTGCGGCCCCGATGCCGCCGTCGCTGGTGCACCGCTGGGCCGGGCTGGTCGGCGCCGAGAAGATCCACATGGTCTACGGGATGACCGAGGGCCTCGGCCTCACCGCGCTGCGCGGCGACGAGTGGATGGACCATCAGGGCAGCGTGGGCCGCGGGATCCGGGGCACCGAGGTGCGCATCCTCGACGCCGAGTACCGGGAGCTGCCCACCGGCGAGATCGGCGACATCTACCTGCGGACCCCCGGCTCCGACACCAGCTCCCACTATCTCGGCGCCGCCCCGAAGCTGCACCGGACCGAGGACGGCTTCCAGAGCGCCGGCGACCTCGGCTACCTCGACGACAACGGCCACCTCCACCTGGTGGACCGCCGCGTCGACATGATCATCAGTGGTGGCGCCAACGTCTTCCCCGCCGAGGTCGAGGCCGCTCTCATCGACCATCCCAAGGTCGCCGACGTCGTGGTCATCGGCCTGCGCGACCCGGAGTGGGGCCGCCGGGTACACGCCGTGATCGAACCCGCCGACCACGCCGCGCCACCCACCGCGAGCGAGATCATCGGCTACGCGAAGAGCCGGCTCGCCCCCTACAAGGTCCCCAAGACGGTCGAGCTGGTGGACGCCATCCCCCGCAGCGAGGCGACGAAGGTCAACCGCGGCGCCCTGGTAGCCGCCCGCGACGAGCCCGCCCGCGACGAGCCCGGCCCCGACCAGGCTGGCCGCGAGCAGCCCGCCCCCGCCGCGAACAGCGCCGCCGCCCGCTAACCCCGCCCGGGCCCGGGCCCGGATCCGCGCTCGGGGTCGCGCGTGGAGAGTTGCCGAAGCGAGTTGTCCCAGCCGCGCTATGCGCTGGTCAGACAACTCGCTTCGGTCTGGGGATTAGCTCGGTCTGGGGGTTGGCGGCCGGGCCGGGGGGAGTCTGGTGGGGTAGGGCGGGCTGTTCGGGGCGTGGGCTGCCGCCGAGGGCCGCCAGGCAGAACGTCCACAGGTGGTCGCCGATCGACTCGGCCGACTCGTCCGTCCTGGTGAAAGCGTGATGGTGGTAGACGGACGTCACCAGCCGGGCGACCACCGTGGCGTCGCGCTCGATGTGCCGCGGGGTGAGCAGGCCGGCCTCCCGCGCCGCGGTCAGCTCACGGGCGACCAGGTCCGCGAACGGCCGGGTGGCGTGCGCCAGTTCCTCCGGGTAGAGCTGGTGCAGGCGCCAGTGCTCGGCGGGGATGAACCGGGCCCCGGCACCCTCCCAGCCCGGCGCGTTCAGCGACGACACCGCGGACCGCACGTAGTGGCGCAGTCGGGCGACCGGGTCCGGCAGATGCCGGGCGGACGCCTCGTAACGCTCGGTCTGGTCCGCGATGATGTCCTCGATGACGGCCAGCAGCAGCTGATCCTTGCCGGTGAAATGCCGGTAGAAGGTCTGCGTCGCGATGCCGGCTTCCTTCACGAGCTCCTGCGTCGTGAAACGGGCGCCGTTGACCAGGATGAGCCGCTCGGCGGCCTCGACGATGACCCTCGCCTGACGCATACTGCGCGATCTCGAACGCTGAACCGACGGTGAGCGGTCGGCGGCGCGTTCGGCCCAGGACACTCTCCGACGTTACCAGCGTCCGCGTCCGCACCGTTCGTCCCCGAAGGGCGCCCGACCGTCCCCGGAGGGGGATCTCGTGCCCGTCGTGCCCGTCAACCGCCGCCCGGCTTGCCCACCGGGTGGCCGGACCCGCGGCCGGACCGTGGTGGCGTGCGGGCGGGACCGTGGTGGCGCAGGTCACGCCGGGCATTCGTCGTTTGTGCGGGCCCGGCCGGGTGGCTCAAACTGTCCAGAAGGACCGTCCAGAAGAAAACGTGACCGCCGTGCCGACAAGCGCCGGCCGGCGGAAGTCGGCCCGACGAAAGCGACGAGGAGATCTATGACAGTGAAAGAATTATACTGGGATCCCTTCGACGAGGTGATCGACGTCAATCCGTACCCGCTCTGGAAGCGGATGCGTGACGAGGAGCCCGTTTACCGTAACGACAAGTTCGATTTCTACGCGCTTTCCCGGCACGCCGACATCGACGCCGCCCATGTCAACACGGACACCTACAGCTCCGCGCACGGCACGATCCTGGAGATCATGAAGCCGGAGCCGATGCCGCCCGGCTTCATGATCTTCTCGGACGCCCCGGCCCACCACCTGCTGCGGTCGCTGGTGTCCCGGGCCTTCACCCCGCGCCGGATCGCCGCGCTCGAGGAGCACATCCGCGCCCTGTGCGCGGAGATGCTCGACCCGCGGATCGGCGCGGGCGGGTTCGACTACATCACCGACTTCGCCGCGCAGCTCCCGTCGAAGGTGATCTCCCAGCTGATCGGGGTCGACCCGGCCGACCGGGAGGAGGTACGCCGGACCATCGACCTGACCTTCCACATCGAGGAGGGCGTCGGGATGATCAACGAGACCTCCCACGCCGCCACGATCAAGCTGCGCACCTACTTCGCCGGGCTGATCGAGGACCGCCGCCGGTCGCCGCGCGACGACATGATCACCGGCCTCGCCGAGGCCGAGGTCACCGACGAGAGCGGTGAGCGCCGCCGGCTGACCACGCCGGAGGCGGCGTCGGTCACGAACGAGATCGTCAGCGCCGGGACGGAGACCGTCGCCCGGCTGCTCGGCTGGGCGTGTGTGCTGCTCGCGGCGCATCCCGACCAGCGGGCCGAGCTGGCCGCCGACCCGTCGCTGCTGTCGAACACCGTCGAGGAGACGCTGCGGTACGAGGCGCCGTCCCCCGTGCAGGGCCGCCTGCTCAAGAACGACGTCGAGCTGCACGGAACGACGATCCCGACGGGCTCGAAGGTTCTCCTGCTCACCGGGTCGGCCGGTCGGGACGGGCGCAAGTACACCGACCCGGACCGCTACGACATCCGCCGTAAGTTCGACGGCCATGTGGCGTTCGGCCGTGGCGCCCACTTCTGCCTGGGCGCGGCGCTCGCCCGGATGGAGGGCCGGATCGGGATCGAGGAGACCCTGCGCCGTTTCCCCGACTACCAGGTCGACCACGACCGCGCGGTGCGGCTGCACACCAGCACCGTGCGCGGCTACGAGCACCTGCCGCTCGTCGTCTGAGCGCCGCCCGGCCCGGGAGACCGACTCAGGAGTCCTCCCGGGCCGCCGGCGGCGAGCCGACGTTCACACCGCTGCCGATGTCGGTGCCGGTGTCCGCGTCGTGCGCGCCGGAGCGCGGCCTGGGCACGGCGCCGGCCAGCGCGTCCTCCCGCTCCCGCAGCGCGCGGGCGGCCGCCCGCACCCGGGCCCGGTAGCGGCGCCGGACGAGGAGGCCGAGCCCGGCGAGCGCGGCGAGCGCGGCGAGCGCGGCCACCGCCAGGTGCACCGGGAACACGAGGATCGTCGCGGTCATCTCCTGCGGCTTCCCCGCGGCGCCGGGGACGGTGACCGTTACCCGGCACAGGCACATGAGGGGCGGGTCCGCCCACCGTGCGGTCACCTCCCGGTCGGCGCCGCGGCCGACGGTGAAGTCGGGGAAGGCGACCTCCCGGCCGTCCACGTGGGCCTTGAGGACACCACCGGGGCCGCGGAAGTCACGGTGCACCGTGCCGGTGGAGGTGAACGCGGCGGTGAGGTCGATCGGGCCGCGCAGCGCGAAGGACGGCGTGTGCAGGCCAATCGCCCGGACGCTGTCGTCGATGCGGCCGGGCGCGGTGATGTACAGCGGCGCGGCGATGCCCCGGTTGAGCCGGACCCCCGACCCGTCCTTGGCCGCGGGCACCGTGAAGAGGAGCGCGACGTGATGATCGCCCGGTTCCGGGTGGGTCGGCATGGCGATGTGGCTCAGCACCGTCTGGCGGGCGCCCGGGGCGAGCTGGAACCGTACCGGGCTCACCGTGAGCCAGTCGACCGCCGAGAACTCGGTCTTCTCCTTGACCAGGGTCAGCGCGCCGTCCCGGTTGGCGGTGAAGCCCGCTCTTTTCACCTCGAGCTCGAGCGGTTCCGTACCGCTGTTGGTCACCACGAACTTCTGGTCCTGGTCGGTGTCCTCCGGGGCGACGATCATTCTGGTCGGGCTCACCGAGAGGGAGAACGCCGGCCGTTTCGGGTCAGCCGCTCCCGGGGCCGCTCCCGGGGCCGCGGCCGCTACGCCTCCCGAGCCGGCGGAGAGCAGCAGCGAAACGAGGACTGGTACGGCGAGCGCCGTTCTGCGCCCGAATCCGGGGTGGTGGCGTGTCACGATGTGCTCTCCGGCACGGAACTCCCCTGTCGCGATTCTGCTCGCCGGGCCGGGCCGGGCCGGCGGGCGCCAGACGCCGCCGGACCGGACCGGACCGGTCGGTGGGCGGGCACCGTCCCCGTGCCCGCCCACCGATCTCGTTGTTTTCGGCCACCGCCGAGAGCGGGGCTCTCCTACCGGGTGACGACGTACCTACTGGGTGACGACGTAGTAGTCGAGTACCGCGGAGTAGACGTCCGGGAGGACGAACGGAATGTCGACCCGGTAGGCGTTGGTGATGACGTCCCCGGTCGGGGCGGACGGCCCGGCCTGGGTGTGCACCAGGATCGGGTCGGTGGTGCTGAGCGGCGCGAACGTCCCGGTTCCCGCCGCCGCGACCTGGAGGTTGCTGATCGGAATGTTGTCCGGGTTCCCCGGCAGTGTCGGGCTGAGGGCCGGCGCGGTCGACAGGACGACGACGCTGTAACCCTCGTTGTTGTTGGTGGTGACGGCCAGGGTGACCGGAATGTCGGTCGTCTCGTCCGACTCACCCGGGTTGCCGCTGAGTGTGAATGAAGGTACCAGCGACGCGAGTGTGATCGACGAACCGACGACCACGTTCGCCGTCGTGCTCGCTGTACCGATCACGCCGGGTACTGCCTGCGCTTCGGGAACTGTTCCCACCAGCGCGATCCCGGCGCCGACCGCCACCGCCAATCCCCGCCACGCGGCCGGCCGCAATCCATAACCCATCCCCGTTCCCCCTTCGTACGCGTTCGTAAATCCGGCGGGATTGTTTCCAGCGCCGTTGCCGAGTGTCAAGGACGGGCACTCCGTTTCGTCGGACGCCGGCGGGCCGTCCTTGAATTCGCCGGCCAGTAGGGCCAGTGCGGAGGACGCCGGGCGAGTCCGGGACGGCCGGCGCAGACGTGACGTCGGTGCTTCCCGGTGCGTGGAACACCGGGAAGCACCGAAACCCGCCGCGACTCGCTGCTCCCGCGGAAGGAGTGGCCGGCCGATAGTTTCTCCTATACTGCGATCCGCCCCCAGGGCGGCGGCCGGACGGGCCCGTCCCGGCTGAACACGTTGTTTCGCGTGGTGGCCCGCAGACGGTGCGCCGGCCGTTTGGATCCCAATATCAACCGGCTGTCCGGAAAGGGCCCTGATGACTGTGTACGGAATTCGCCCGAAAGCGGTCGTGCCGGCCGCCGCGCTGTTCGTCGCCCTCGCCGGCGTGAGTGGTGCCGGCCGGGCCGGCGGAGTGGACCTGATCTCCCCGGCGCTCGCGGCGGCACCCGTGGCCGAGGAGCATTCCGACCAGCCGTCGGCGGATGTTCCCGATTTGAATCTGGCGGTCGACGTCGACGACGGCCGGCCGGCGGCCGGCGTGGGCGACGAGCTCACCTACACGGCGCGTATCCGGAACGCGGGGACCGGGGACGCGCGGCGCCTCACCGTCACCCAGACCCTGCCGGGGTTCGCCCGCTTCGTCTCGGTCGACCACGACGGGGCGGTCGAGGACGGCGGCGCGCGCTGGTCGGTGGACGTCCCCGCCGGCGCCGAGACGCTGCTCACCGCCCGGGCGAAGGTCACGGGTGCCGCGCCGGGGGTGCTGCGGCTCGCCACGGTCGTCTGCGTGTCGGACCGGCCGGACGGCCGGCCGCTGGTGTGCGCCACCGATTCCGACGAGCTGCCCACCGCGTCGGCCGGGGGCGGGGCGGGGTCCGGCCGGTCGGACCGTGCCGGGCTCTGGCTGGTGGCCCTGCTCGCCGCCGGCGGCTCCGCCCTGCTCGGCGGCACCGGCCTGGTGCTGCGCAGACGCTCCGCGGGCGTCACCGAAGCCGTCCCGCGGCACGCGGCACGCTCGCGGGACGACGCGGCGGCGGATCCGGTCGTGCCGGCCCCGCGCACCGGGGACACCGACGCGCCGGCGCCGACAGCGGAGCCGACGGATGGTCCGGGCGCCCGCAACTACCGGACGCAGTGACCGCAGGGGAGCGCCGCCGGAGGTTCGCGGCCCATCCGGCGGAAAGTCCCGGTGGAATGTCCGGGGGCCGGGGGAGACCTGCCGCCAGCGCGAATCCGCCGTACCCGTCAACCGGATTCCTTGACCGCTGACAGTCGTTCTGGTGACACTCTCCGTCGCCATCCGTGAGCTCGTCGGGAAAGACTGTCCAGTGACCGCTTCGGTATGGCATCGCGGTCAGCTTCCACCTGTATTGGACGAGCCAGAGAATGATGAGATCAAACCGTTCGGCACATCTTTCCGGGCGGCCCCCGGGAGGCGGATCCGGAGGGTTTTTCCGCGGCCGTCGCCTTGTCGGCTCCATGGTGCTGCTCGTAACGGTTCTCCTCATCTCCGGTTCAGTCGCCGTCATCACCCCCGGCGTGGCCATGGCGGCCGGAACGACGCTGTTCGACCAGCCTTTCCGTAACGCGACCGTCGACGGCACCGGGACGGTTTCGGTGTCCGCGCTGCCGACCACGGTGGTCGGGTCGAACTCCGCCTGTCTGACGGCCCGCGGCAACACCGGCACCGGGCCCCTGCTGAGCTGCACCGCGAACACGGACAACCCGGGATCGGGTGTGCTGCGGCTGACCAACGCCACGACCACGAAGGAGGGCGGCGTCTTCGGCGCGACGAGCGTCCCCACCTCGCAGGGCATCGACGTCACCTTCAACGCCTACCAGTACGGCGGCGGCGGCGCGGACGGGCTCGCCTTCGTCGCGGCCGCGGTGAACCCGGCCGCCCCGACGGCCCCGGCGAGCATCGGGCAGCCGGGCGGGGCGCTCGGCTACTCGGGCACGTCGGTGCTGGCCGGCCTGGCGAACGGCTATCTCGGGTTCGGGATGGATGTCTACGGCAACTTCAGCAACAGCTTCTACCAGGGCTCGGGCTGTACCAACCCGGCCTACATCACCGGCGTGAGCCGGGTCCCGGGGCAGGTCGTGGTGCGCGGGCCGGGGAACGGGACAGTGGGCTACTGCGCCCTCAACAGCACCGCGACGACCACGTCCTCCCCGGCGCTGGCGCTGCGGGGCGCCAGCCGGGCGGCCTCGGCCGTCCCGGTGGAGGTGGTCGTCAACCCGACCGGCCAGGCGATCGTCACCGCGTCGGGGATCACCGCGGCCGCGGGCAGCTACGTCTTCTCGTTCACGCCGGTCGGGGGTGCGACGCGCACCCTGCGGGGAAGCCTGCCCGCGGTGCCGGCGGGGCTGTACCCGTCGAGCTGGCTGACCTCCGCCGGCATCCCGCGGCAGCTCGCGTTCGGGTGGGTCGGCTCGACGGGCTCGGTCACCGACTTCCACGAGATCGACGCCGTCCGGGTGGTGAGCCTGAACCCGGTGCCGCAGCTGACCGTCGCGGCGGCGAGCTACAGCGGGTCGGCCCCGCAGCCCGGTGACCCGGTGACCTACCGCGTCGCGGCCGGGGTGTCCGCGGACGGCGCCGACGAGGCGTCGCCGATCTCCGTCACCCAGACGCTGCCCGCCGGCGTGGTGCCCACCGGCGGGTACGGCACCGGCTGGACCTGTCAGCCGCCGGCGGGCCGGTCGATCACCTGCGCGTCCGCCGGCGGGCCGTTCCCGGCGGGCACGACGCTGCCCACGCTCACCGTCGTCGCCACGGTCACCGGCACCGGGGTGACCCCGTCGCTGATCCAGACGGCGACCACGACGACCTCGTCCTCCATCGACGCGAACCCGGGCCTGGCGACGGTGACCGTCCCGATGACGGTGCCCGCGACGCCGGCGTCCGTCGCGATCTCCCCGGCCACCGGGACGATCTCCGGCGGCGGCGCGGCGACCGTCACCGGGACCAACCTCGCCAACGCCTCGGCGATCCGGATCGGCAGCACCGCCGAGCAGCGCGCGGGGACGGCCGTCGTCCTCACCCCCTGCCAGTCGGGCCCGGCGGCGGGCTGCTTCACGGTCAACGCCAACGGGTCGCTGGCGATCTCCGCGCTGCCGGCCCGGACCTCGGCGGCGACGGTGGAGGTCACCGTCGTCACCCTGGGCGTGGCCGGCACGACGTCCTACGTTTACACGGCGTCGCCGGCGGCACCGGCGGCGCCGACCGCCGCCGCGGGCGTCTCCGCCGCGACGGTGAGCTGGACGGCGCCCGCCGCCAACGGCAGCCCGATCACCGGGTACGTCGTCACGCCGTACCTGAACGGGGTGGCGCAGGCCGCGCGGCCGTTCGACGCGACCGCCACCACCCGTGTCGTCACCGGCCTGACTCCCGGCGGCTCCTACACGTTCACCGTCACGGCGGTGAACGCCGTCGGCACCGGCGCGGCGAGCCCGCAGTCGGCGGCGGTGGTGCCCTACGCCCTGCCGGGCGCGCCGGCGATCACCGCCGTCTCGGTCGGCACGACCACGGCCACGCTGTCCTGGACCGAGCCCGCCCCCAACGGCAGCCCGGTCACCGGGTACGTGGTGACCCCGTACATCGGCAACACCGCGCAGCCGGCGCAGACGTTCACCGGCGGCACCGGGACCACGCAGACGGTCACCGGCCTGCAGGGCGGCACCGGCTACACGTTCACGGTGGCGGCGGTCAACGCGGCGGGCACCGGCCCGGCGTCGACCCGGTCGTCGGCGGTGACGGTCAACGTCTCGCCCGGTCTCGCGCTGCCGGCACCGCCGCCCGCCGAGGTGGGGTCCCCGTACTCCGACCAGCTCACCGTGACCGGGGGGACGGCACCGGTCACCTGGTCGGTCAGCGCGGGCGGCCTGCCGCCGGGGCTGAGCCTCGTCCCGACCACCGGCCTGCTGTCGGGCGTCCCGACGGCGGGCGGCACCTTCCCGTTCACCGTGCGGGTCGTCGACGCCACCGGCCAGGCGGCGACGCAGAGCCTGACGATCACGGTGGCCCCCGCGCCGTCGCTCACCTTCGCCCAGCCGCCGGACGGCGAGGTCGGCGCGCCCTACAGCGGCCAGCTGACGCTGACCGGGGGCACCGGCCCGTTCACCTGGTCGCTGGCCGCCGGCTCACTCCCGCCGGGCCTGACGCTGAACCCGTCGACCGGCCTGGTGTCGGGCATCCCGACCACGGCCGGCCCGACGTCCTTCGTCGTGCGGGTGGTGGACGCCTTCGCGCAGGCGGCGCAGAAGAGCTCCGGCATCATGATCGCCGCGGCGCCGAGCCTGGACGGCGGCCCGCCGCCGAACGGCCAGGTCGGTGTGCCCTACACCGCCACCTTCCCGGTGACCGGCGGGACCGGCCCGTTCACCTGGTCGCTCGCCGCGGGCACCCTGCCGGCGGGCCTCAGCCTGAACCCGGGCACGGGGGTGCTGTCGGGCACCCCGAGCGTCGCCGGCGGCTCGCCGTTCACCGTGCACGTGATCGACGCGTTCGGGCGGACGGCCACGACGGCGGTGACGTTGACGGTCGGCGGTGGGCCGATCACCGTCACCTACTCCGCCGACACCTCGTCGGTGGCCGCCGGCGGCACGGTGGGCTACACGCTCACCGCCACGAACACGAGCGCGAGCCCGTTCGGGAGCGTGCGCCTCACGGCCGCGCTGGCCGGGGTCCTCGACGACGCCAGCTACGACGGGAACGCCGGCGCCACCACCGGCACGGTCGGCGTGACCGGAACCGACCTGACCTGGACGGGGGCGCTCGCCCCCGGCGCGTCGGCCGTCATCACCTTCTCGGTCACGGCCCGCGCCCCCGGCTCCGATGGTTCCGGCCCCGGCAACGGGATCCTCGCCACCGGGGTCAGCTCGCCGACGCTGGGCACCACCTGCCCGGTCGGCGGCTCCGACCCGGGCTGCGCGAGCGTGGTCACGGTGGCGGCGCTGACCGTCACCTCGGCCACCGACGTGCCCACCGCCGTGCCGGGCGGGGTCGTCACCTACACGTTCACCGCCACGAACCACGGGCAGACGGCCTACCCGGACGCCGGGTTCACCGTGCCGCTGGCCGGCGTCCTGGACGACGCGGCCTACGCGTTCAACGGCGCGGCGAGCGTGGGCACGCTCACCTTCACCGGGGACAGCCTGGTGTGGGGCGGCGCCCTCGCCCCGGGGGAGTCGACCACGGTCACCGCCTCGTTCACGGTCCGCCCGCCCGGCGGCGGCGACGGCGCGCTGCGCTCCACCGTGGTCTCGCCCACCCAGGGCAGCACCTGCCCGGCGGGCGGCCCGGCGGGCGGTCCCGCCGCCTGCACCTCGGTGGTCACCGTGCTGACCCCGGGCCTGTCCGTCACGTCCACGGCTGACGTCGCCGCGACCGCCCCGGGCGGCACCGTCACCTTCACCGTGTCGATCACGAACTCGGGGCAGACGCCGTACCTCGGCGCCACGGTCACCGACTCGCTCGCCCGGGTGCTGGCGGACGCCGACTACAACGGCGACGCCGCCGCCACCGGCGGCACGCTGAGCTACACCACGCCGGAGCTCACCTGGACCGGTGACCTCGCCGTCGGGGCCACCGCCACGGTCACCTTCTCGGTGACCGTGCACGACCCCGACCTCGGCGACCGGACACTGATCAACACCGTCTCCTCGGCCGCGGCGGGGACCACCTGCCCGGTGGGCGGCGGCCCCGGCTGTGCGACGGCCGTCCAGGTGCTCGTCCCGGCGCTCACCGTCACCCCCGCCGCGAGCCCGCCGAGCGCGGTGCCCGGCGGCGAGGTCGGCCACACGGTCACGGTGACCAACAGCGGGCAGACCGCGTACACCGGCGTGTCGGTGCGCACGTCGCTGGCCGGCCTGCTCGACGACGCGTCCTACCACGGCGACGCGACCGCCTCGACCGGCACGGTGTCGTTCACCAGCCCGAACCTGACCTGGACGGGTGACCTCGCCGTCGGGGCCACCGCGACGATCACCTTCTCGGTCACCGCGAACGCCACGGTCACCGGCGACGGCCTGCTCGGCACCGTGACGACGTCCGGCACGCCGGGCACGAACTGCCCGGCCGGGACCCTGGACCCGCGCTGCGCCACCGAGGTGCCGCTGGCCCAGCTCGTGCTGGAGCAGCACTACACCGACGCGACGACGACCCCGGGCGCCGTCATCCGGCTCACCGCCACCTTCACCAACACCGGGCGGACCCCCTACACCGGGGTCACGGTGCGCAGCGGCACCCAGGGCACGGTCGACGACGCGATCCCGAACGGCGACCAGACCGCCTCGTCGGGGACGCTCAGTCTCGGGGCGTCGGAGATCACCTGGACCGGCGACATCCCGGTCGGCGGCGTCGTCACGGTCACCGGCACCCTCACCGTGCGCAACCCCGACCCGGGCGACCGGGTCGTCACCGGCACCCTGGTCTCGGCCGCCCCCGGCGGCACCTGCCCGGCCGGCGGCACCGACCCGCGCTGCACGGCCCGCACGGACGTCCTGCTGCCGGGGCTGACTCTGCGCAAGACCGCCGACACGGCGCTGACCGTGCCGGGCGGGACGGTCGGGTACACCGTCACCGTCACCAACAGCGGCCAGACGCCCTACCCCGGCGTCACGGTGAGCGACCCGCTCGGCGGGGTGCTCGACGACGCCGCCTACAACGGCGACGCCACCGCCACCAGCGGCACGCTGAGCTACACCGCGCCGACCCTGACCTGGACTGGCGACCTCGACGTGGGCGCGACCGCCACGATCGCCTACACGGTGACGGTGCGCGACCCCGGCACCGGCGACAAGACGATGATCAACACCTTGTTCGGCACGGCCGCGGGCAACAACTGCGCGCCGGCCAGCGGCGACCCGGCCTGCGGGGCCACCGTCGTCGTCCTCACCCCCGCGCTGACCCTGACGCAGACCGCCGAGCCGCCGACCGCCGTCTCGGGTGAGGTCGTGCGCTACACGGTCACGGCGGTGAACAACGGCCAGACACCACTGCCGGCCGCGGCCTTCACCCACGCGCTGGCCGGCGTGCTCGACGACGCCGCCTACAACGGCGACGCGGCGGCCTCCGTCGGCTCGGTGTCGTTCACCAGCCCGAACCTGACCTGGACGGGCGGCCTCAGCCCGGGGGACACCGCCACCGTGACCTTCTCGGTGACCGTGGCGAACCCCCGACACCGGCGACCGGTCGCTGGCCAGCGGACTGACCTCGAACACGCCGGGGGTGAACTGCCCGATCGGCGGCACCGTCCCGCCCGGTGGCACCGTCCCGCCCGGTGGCACGGACCCGCGCTGCGCGAGCACCGTCCCGGTCCTGGCCGCGGCACTGCTGACGATCACGACGCGGACGTCCGCGCCGACCGTGACGCCCGGCGGCACGGTCGACTACACGGTCACCGTGCACAACGGCGGGCTGACGCCCTACCCGGCGGCCTCGTTCGGCGACGACCTGAGCGACGTGCTGGCCGACGCCACCTACGACGGCGACGCCGCCGCCGACCTCGGCACGGTCAGCTACAGCGCGCCGGTCCTGTCCTGGACGGGAACCGTCCCGGCCGGCGGCACGGCCACGATCACCTTCTCGGTGACCGAGGGCGGCCCCGGCACGGGCGACGGGATCCTCGCCAGTACGGTGCGGTCGCCCTCGACGGGCGGCAACTGCCCGGTCGGCGGGACGGACATCCGCTGCGTCAGCACCGTCACCCTCGCCGAGCTCACGATCGTGAACACCGCCGACCGGGCGTCGGTGTCCCCGGGCGAGGTGGTGCGGTTCACCGCGACGTTCACCAACTCCGGGCAGACCCCGTACACCGGCGTCACCGTCTCGCTCACCGGCACCGGGCTGCTCGACGACGCGACCGGCCTCGGCGACCAGACCGCGTCCGCGGGCACCCTCGCGCTCGGCCCGACCAGCCTGGACTGGACGGGCAGCATCCCGGTGGGCGGCACGGTCACGGTCACCGGGAGCCTGCGGGTGAACGACCCGCCGACCGGCGACAGGGTCCTGACCAGCGTGGCGACCACCGCGGCCCCGGGCGCCGACTGCGCCGTCGGCTCGCCCGGCCCGGCGTGCGCCGCGTCCGTCCCGGTGCTGCTGCCCGGCCTGTCGATCGTGAAGCAGGCCGACCGGACGTTCACCGTCCCCGGCGGGACGGTCGGGTACACCGTCACCGTCACCAACACCGGCGAGACCGCGTACACCGGCGCGGTCGTCACCGACTCGCTGGCCGGCTCCCTGGACGACGCCGTCTACCCCGGCGACGCGGCCGCCACGGCCGGCGCGGTGACCTTCGCCGGCCAGGCGCTGACCTGGACGGGCGACCTGGCGCCGGGCGCCGCCGCGGTCATCACCTACTCGCTGCGGACCCGCGACCCCGACCCGGGCGACAAACTGCTCGTCGACAGCGTCTCCTCGGCCGAGCCGGGCAGCGGCTGCCCGCCGGCCAGCGGCAGCCCGGGCTGCGCCGTGTCCGTCGTCGTCCTCACCCCGGGCCTGACCGTCAGCCGGAGCGCGAGCCCGGCCGGCCCGGGGACCGCCGGCGCCGCGCCCGGCGAGGCCGTCACCTTCACCCTCCAGGTGGCGAACACCGGGCAGATCCCCTTCCCCGCGGCCGCCGTCCAGGACTCGCTGGCGGGCCTGCTCGACGACGCGACCTACCGCGGGGACGTGACGGCGACGTCCGGCACCGCGCGGGTCACCGGCTCGACGCTCACCTGGACGGGGGCGCTCGCCCCCGGGGCGTCCACGGTGATCACCTACTCGGTGACGGTCGACACCCCGGACACCGGGGACCATGTGCTCTCCGCCGTCGCCACCTCGGCCGTCCCCGGGACGAACTGCGCGGCCGGCGGCGGCGACGGGCGCTGCTCCGTCGACCTGCCGGTCACCGAGCTGCGAGTCGTCAGCTCGGCGAGCGCCTCGGCGGCGGCCCCCGGTGACACCGTCCAGTTCACCGTCACCATCAGCAACGCCGGCACCCTGCCCTACCAGGGCACCGAGGTGACGGCGCTGCTCGACGGCGTGCTCGACGACGCCGTCTACAACGGCGACGCGACGACGACCTCCGGCTCGCTGCGCCTCGACCAGGACGGCCTCACCTGGACCGGTGACCTCGACCCGGGCGAGTCCGCGGTCGTCTCCGCCTCGTTCACCGTCAACCGGCCCGACCTGGGCGACAAGGTCATCGCCCTCGCCGCGGTCACGGCGGCCCGGGGCGGCGGCTGCCCGGCCGGTGGCGCCGGTGGTGGCGGCGGCGGTGCGCCCGGCTGCGCCGCGGTGGTCACGTCCCTGACCCCCGGCCTGGACATCCGTACCTTCGCCGACGCCACCGAGGTCACCCCCGGCGGGACGGTCGGCTACACCGTCGTCGTGACCAACAGCGGCCAGACGCCGTACACCGGCGTCGTGGTGCGCGACGACCTGGCCGCGGTGGTCAACGACGCCACGCTCAACCCCGGAGCCACCGCGACGGCCGGCACCCTGAGCTACCAGGCACCCGTCCTGACCTGGACGGGTGACCTCGCCCCGGGCGCCAGCGCCACGATCATCTTCGCGGTCACCGTCGCCGACCCCTACCACGGTGACGGCTCGCTGCGCGGCGTCGTGCGCTCCGCGGAGCTCGGCAGCACCTGCCCCGGAGCCCCGGACGACCCCGCCGACTGCACCGCCGCCGTCGACGTCCTGATCCCGGCACTGACGATCACCAAGTCGGCGGACACCGGGACGGGCAGCCCGGTGGCCGTGGGCGGCAGCCCGATCGCCTACACGGTCACCGTCACCAACAGCGGGCAGAGCCCGTATCTGGGGGCCTCCTTCACCGACGACCTCTCCGGCGTCCTCGACGACGCGGTGTACAACGCCGACGCCGCCGCCAGCACCGGCGGCGTCACCCGCACCGCGCGGTACCTGACCTGGACGGGCGACCTGCCGGTCGGCGCGACCGCGACGGTCACCTACTCGGTGACCACGACGCTGCCCGGCGGCGGCGACCACAGCGCGGTCAACCGGGTCGTCTCCACGACGCCCGGCTCGACCTGCTCCGGTGCCGGTGCCGGAGGCGGAGGCGGTGACGGCGCCGGTGGCGCGGTGGCGGCCTGCGCGACCACCACCGCGATCCTGACCCCGGACCTGCGGATCGCGATGACCGCCGACCGGACCGGCGCGGTCGTCGGCTCGACCGTCCGATACACGATCACGGCCACCAACGGCGGTGAGAGCCCCTACACCGGCATCGCGGTGACCGACGACCTCAGCGGCGTGCTCGGCTCGGCCGCCTACAACGCCGACGCCACCGCGAGCTCGGGCGTCCTCGGTTACTCGGCGCCCATCCTCACCTGGACCGGGGATCTCGCGGTCGGCGCGAGCGTCGTCATCACGTTCACCGTGACCGTCGACGACGACGCGACCGCCGGCGCGTCGCTGACGAACCGGGTGAGCTCACCGGCGCCCGGCAGCACCTGCCCCGGCACGGGCACCGAGCCCGGCTGCGGCGTCACCACCGCCCTGGAGGCGCAGTTCCTGACCCTCACCGAGCTGACCCCCGCGTTCACCCTGGCCGGCCAGCCGGACACCACCGCGGCCCGGGACGGGATCGTCACGATGACGGTCACGACGAACAGCGACGCCGGGTACGCGGTCTCCGTCCAGGCCGGCCAGCCCGCCCTCACGCCAGCCGCCGGTGGTGGCGGCGGTGGGAGCGCGATCCCGGTCGGGGAGATGTCCGTCCGGGAGAGTGGGTCCACGGCCTTCCAGCCGCTGTCGGAGACCGCCGCGGCGACGGTGCACACCCAGGACGACCCGTCCGCGCCGGGCGGGGACGCGATCAGCAACGACTACTCGATCGACATCCCCTTCGTCTCCTCCGGGACGTACTCCGGCACCCTGGACTACGTCGCGGCGACACGGTAGCCGGCGGCTGTCCCGCGGGCACCGGCTGTCCCGCGGCCGCGGATCACTCCGGCCGTTCCGCGAACAGTTGACGCATTTCCACCGCCACCGCTAGCGTTCCCCGGCGTCGGCGGGACTGGCCGCTGCTGTGGATCTGGTCCCGGTAACCCCAAGCCCGCGGGTCCGACCGGAGCCGCGCCAGAGCCGAGGAGCGGACCCGTGCCCACCTCCACCCCGCCCACCACCGTCAACCCGGACGTCCTGCCCGGTGTGGCGCGCCAGATCGGCTACATCGTCCGCGACATCGACGAGGCGATCGCCTCCTGGCTCAGCCTGGGCGTCGGCCCCTGGTATGTGCTGCGGCAGCACCCGCAGGCGGGGCTCTTCCGCGGCGAGGAGTGCGAGGTGACCATGTCGGTCGCCTTCTCCAACACCGGTGACCTGCAGGTCGAGCTGATCCAGCAGCACGGCGACGCGCCCAGCATCTACACCGAGTTCCTCGACTCCGGCAAGGAGGGCTTCCACCAGCTCGCCTGGTGGGCCCCGGACTTCGAGGCCACCATCGCCGCGATCGAGGCCGCGGGCTGGCCGATCGTCTGGACCGGCGGCGGCGAGGACGGCGCGACCCGTTACGCCTACTTCGAGCCGCCCGCCGGCCCGGCGACGATCATCGAGATCATGGAGCTGACCCCGGCGACGGAGGGCATGGCCAAGTTCGTCCGCGCCGCCGCCGAGGGCTGGGACGGCACCGACCCCGTCCGCGCCCTCGGCGCCTGACCGTCCCGCCTCCCCACCCTCACCCGCCTGCCCGGCGGAAGATCACCGCACCAGGGTGGCGATCTTCCGTTGGGCCTCGGTGAGGGTGGTGCCGGGGTCGGCCCCCGTCATGATCGCGACCACCTCGTCGTTCAGCGCGTCGTGGACCTCGCCGCCGCGCTCCCCGCCCCAGGTCGGCGCCTGGACGAGAGCGGGCACCAGCGCGTCGAACTGGGTCAGCTCCGGGAACTCCCGGTAGAACGGCGCGAGCCGCTTTTTCGCCTCGGTGTCGACCGGCAGGAAGCTGAACGCCTCGGTGCCGGCGGCGATCACGTCCGGGGCGAGCAGCGCGACGATCAGCTCGGTGGCCATCTCCCGCTGGCAGCGGTCCGTCGCCAGCACGGACAGCCCGTTGCCGCCCGCGACCGGATGCTGCGTGCCCCCGGGCAGCGTCGGGAACGGGGCGACACCCACCTTGAAGCCCTGCGCGCCCTGACCCCGGACGTAGCGCAGCCCGGCGGCCAGCGAGGGCAGGGTGACCGCGCTGATCGCCGTCTCGTGCCGGATGCCGAAGCGCAGCAGGCCCTGGGTGGTCGGGTCACTCGACTGTGTTCCGTAGGTGCCCACCCTGGCCAGGAACGCGGCGGCCTCGCGGGCGGCCGGGCTGGTCAGGTCGGGCTGGCCGTCCGCCTTCAGCACCGGGGTGTTCTTCGAGCTGGTCAGCGTGGTCAGGTACCACTGGGCGAACCCGCCCGTCGGCAGGTCGATCGGCTGGATCCCCTGGCCGGAGGCCTTGATCCGCTCGGCCGCGGCGAGCACCCCGGTGGTCGTGCCCAGCGACTTCGGGTCGACCCCGGCCTTCGCCAGGACGTCCGCGTTGTAGACGAGCGCGAGCGTGGACACCTGCTGCGGCACCGCGACGAGCCGCCCGCCGTACTCACCGAGCGGCAGGAACCGCTGGTCGTAGGACGCCCGCAGCAGCCGCGGGGACAGCGGCTGCGCGCCGAGCTTGTCGGCGAAGGTCGGCAGCAGGTCGAAGCCGGCGACGGCGACGTCCGCCGGGCGCCCGGCGGCCCGGTCCGCGCTGATCTGCTGGACGAGCTGGGGGTAGCCGGTCGCGTCGGCGGTGATCTCGACGGTCAGGCCGGGATGGGCCCGCTCCATGTACGCCTTGCCGGACTTCGCGGCGTCGTTGAGCGACCCCAGGGCGAACATCCGCAGTGTCTTCACCGCGGCGGCGCACTCCGGCGACGCCTTCGCGCCGGCCACGTCGTCCACGCCCGCGGTCGCCGGCCGGGCCGTCGGGCGCAGGCTCTCGGCCGGGTCGGCGGCCGTCCCGGAGCCACCGCCGCAGCCCGCGAGCAGGCCGGCCGCGACCGTCCCGGCGAGCAGCGCGGCCAACGGGCCCGGACGCCGTGGGTCCCGGTGTCGTGGGCGGGGTTCTGACATGTTCCCGAGCATCGTCGCTCCCTTCGGTGGGCATGCCCCCGGTCCGCGGTGGGTGCCCGGTTCCTGTCGGTGACAGCATCGTCTTGGACCGGGCTGAAAGCACGGGCCGCCGCCCGATCGGGGCGCTCCTACCGGCGCGCTCAGCCGGGGAGGACCCGCAGCCCGCAGGGCGGCTCGGCGAGATAGACCTGGTCGGGGCCACCGGCGTCCAACGTGATCCTGGGACTGTCCGGGCGGGCGGTGCCGAAGATGAGCAGCCGGCCGTCGGCGGCCGAGTGGAGCTCGAGGGCGCAGTCCTCGCTGCCGCCGAAGTCGACGACCTCGACGGTGACCGTGCCCTCGGTGCGGAAGGCCTCGGTGTCACCGACGTACGGGACGGTCGCGAACGGCAACGACGCGTCACCCGCGGTCTCCAGGCCCTGGACCACGCAGCCCGGGTGGTCCGCCCCGAAGCGGAACGTCCCGACCTGCGAGACCTGGTAGATCTTCTCGCCGTAGACGTCGGTGATCGAACGGCTGTCGCCCGTCGCGGTGTCGGTGACGGTGACCGCGCAGCCGGTGTCGTCGGAACCCTGGATCTCGTCGGAGATCCGCAGCCGCCACGGCGCGTCGGCGGTGAAGACGGTGTCGGACGCGCCGTCGTCGCCTCCGCCGATCAGCAGCGCGGCCGCCGTCCCGCCCGCGGCCAGCACGACCACGGCCGCCACGAGCGCGATCACCAGCCGGCGCCGCCCGCGTCGTCTCTCGGGTTTCCGCGGTCCCTGCCCCGTCCGCCCCGGCGGCGCTGGTCGCCCCGACGGCGGGGACCCGGGCCGGGCCTGGTCGGACGTCGACCGGCCGGGCGCCGGGCCGTCCCCTTCGCCGGGCGCCGAGCTGTCCCGGGCGCCGGGCGGTGGGACGGTCGCCGACCAGGGCGGCGTCGCCGCCACCGCCGGTTGGGTCTGCAGGAACCGGGTGGCCGAGCCGTCGGCGCCGTCGGGCAGCGAACCCACCAGCTCGGTGAACAGGGCCTCGGCGGTGGGCCGGTCCGCCGGCTCGCGGGCCAGCGCGCCGGTCACGAGCCGGCGCAGCCCCGGCGGGATCCGTTCGAGGTCGGTGGAAGGCTCGGCCGCCAGCACCCGGTGCAGCACCGCCGCGCCGGGCCCGGTGCCGAACGGCGCCTCACCTGTCGCGGCGAAGCACAGCAGCGCGCCCCAGGCGAAGATGTCGGCGGCGGGAGTCGCCTCCGCGCCGGAGACCTGTTCCGGGGCGTGCCAGCCGGGAGTGCCGACGAACTGCCCACTCAGGGTGATCGCCGCGGCGTCGGCCGCCGCGGCGATGCCGAAGTCGATGACCTTCGGTCCGTGCGCCGTCCACAGGACGTTCGACGGCTTGAGATCACGGTGGATCATCCCGGCCGCGTGGATCGAGACCAGCGCGTCGGCGAGACCGGCCGCGAGCACCGTCTGCTCGTCCGGGCCGAGCGGGCCGGCCGACCGGACGTGGGTCGACAGGCTCGGCGCGTCGACGAGCTCGGTCGCCAGCCAGGGCCGGTCGGCGTCCAGCTCGAAGTCGACCAGGCGGACGGTGTGCGCGCCGCCCACCCGGAAACAGGCCTGGACCTCGCGCTGGAACCGGCGGCGGAAGTCCGGGTCGTCGGCCAGCTCCTCGCGGACGAGCTTCACCGCGACCCGGCCGAACGGGCCCTCGGCCAGGTAGACCACGCCCATGCCGCCGGCGCCGAGACGGCCGAGTACCCGGTGCCGTCCCAGCGAGACGGGGTCGCTTGGTCGCGAGGGTTGGACCTCAACGCCGCTCGTGCTCACGGTCCGCGTACCCCCAAAGCCCCAGACCAGGCCACCGTCCGGACTTCCCGGCGCGATTTTGAGCGGATCGTACTGCGACACCCGTTTCCGCAGGTGGGACGGCATTGATTTTCATCGGGTGCGGCCCACACTGCGGATATCGCCCTGTTCCCGCCAGTCCGTCCCGGAGGCCCTAGTGGAGCGCTCTCCCACCCCCCACCGCCTCACCCCCAGTCGTCTTGCCGCCCATGTCTTCGCCGCCCGCGGGCCCGCCGCCCGCGGTCCCGCCCCCGACCGCCGGCTCGCCCCCCACCGCCTCACCCGGGGTGGAACCGCCGTGCTGGCGGTCCTGCTCGGCGCCGCCCTCACCACGCTCGCCGCCTGCGGCGACGGCTCGGGGGGAGCGGGCCCGGACGGGGCGCCGGCCCCGCGCACCAACGCGGCCCCGTCCGCCCCGGGTGGCGGGTCCCCCTCGGCCGACCCCGCCGGTACTCCCGGAGCGGACGGGCCGTCCGGAACGGCCGGGGATGACGGCGCCGCCGGGCCGGCGGCGGTGCCGTCGACCTGGGGGACGCGCGAGGTGCGCGTCGAACACCCGGTGACGCCGCCGGCGCGGCTGGTCGCGCTGCGCGCCGCGCGCAACGTGCAGGGGGGCGCCGCCTACGACCGGCTCGTGCTCGAGTTCAGCGGCGGCCTGCCCGGCTACACCGCCGGCTACGTCGACGAGGTGATCCGTCCCGGCTCCGGGGCGCCGCTGCCGCTGCGTGGCCCGGTCACGTTCGAGGTCGTCGTCACCCCGGCCGTGGCGCACGGCGCCGCGGGGGAGTCCACGCTGACCACCCCGCCGACCGGGGGTGAGCTGTCCGGGCTGGTCAGCTACGCGCTCGCCGGTGACTACGAGGGCTACGTGCACCTCGGCGTGGGACTCGGCTCCCGGGTGGGCTTCCGCGTCGTCGAGCTGCGCGACCCCGCCCGGCTGGCGATCGACTTCGCGGGCTGATCAGCCGACGTCGGTCCCGGTCGCGGGCCGATCAGCCGACGTCCACCCCGAGCGGGGTGGACGTCGGCCGGGGCGCGACGGTCGGCGAGGGGAGCGGCGGCGTGCCGTCAGGCGGCGTCGTCCGCGGCGGCGGTCCGGTCGGCGGGGGTGAGGGCGGTGGTGCGGTGGTCGGCTCGGGCGTGGTCCGACCGGGTGGTGTCGGCAGCCCGGTGGAGGTGGTCCGCGGCGCGGCCGTCCCCGGCTGGGCGGGTCCCGCGGTCGGCGCGGTCGGCGTGATCGGCCCTGGATCACCGGCCGTCCCGGCCGGCCGGGACGCCGCCGGTCGCCGGCCCGTCGGCAGCGGCGGCGCCGGCGGGAGCGGGCGGGCCGCCTCGGTGGCCAGGCCGGCGAGGTCCGGCGGCTGTTTGGCGATCGCCGTCCGTCCCCGGGCGTCGATCAGGACGGCGTCCGGCCCGGCCAGGTCGTTGATCCACACTTGGTCGCCGTCGACGGTCACCGTGAGCCGCGGGTGGCCGGCGGGCACGGCGACCGGCACCGGATCGGCGAAGCCACCGCGGGCGATGTCGTAGTCGAGCACCACGCCGAGCGCCGAGTCCGGCACGTACCCGTGACCGGAGTGGACCACCGGTGCGCCGAGCTGACCCGATCCGGGGATGGTCGGAATGGTCACCGTGGTCACCGAGCCCTGGCCGGTGCCGGGACCGGTGCCCGCACCGGTCCCCTGGTCGGCGCGCTGACCGGGGCCCGGATCGGCGTCGTGGTCGACGTCCACGAGGAACAGCCGGCGGGTGGCCGGGTCGAGGAGGGGCACGGGGCCGCCGTCCGTGCGAGGCGGCGCCAGCAGGTCGGGGCGTGGTCCACCGGCCGGGCCGGTGGGCGGGCCGGCGGGCGGCAGAGCGATCACCCGTCCGGTGCCGAGGATGGTGACGGTGGCGGCGGTGGAGTCCACGGCGAGTGGGCGCCCGCCCGCGAGGACCACGTCGACGGCGTTGCCGGGCGGGGCGACCGGGCGGGGCGGCGCCGCGGCGCCGCCCCGTAGGGCGACGACCGTCCCCGCGGACCGGACCGGCACCCACAGCGTCCCGTCGTCGGTCAGCGCCGCGCGCCCCAGCGGTGGGGGGAGTTCCAGGACGGAGCCGGCGCCGGCGAGGTCGTCGCGGGCGAGCCGCCGGACCTGCCCGGAGCGCGGGTCGACCGCGTAGGCCGCCGCCGGCGAGCTGACGATCGTCACCCCGGGGCCCAGATCCGCCGAGCGGACGGCGGCCAGCCGGGCGGGGTCGACCAGGTGCACCTGGCCCGAACCGGGGTCGGCCACGAGGACCGCCGAGCCGGCGCGGGCGACAGTCAGATCACGCCCGACGGCTCCGGGCACGGTGACCGCCGCGTCGGCCAGCCCGGCCGGCCCGCTCAGATGGGTGAGGGTGCCCGTGCTCGCGGTGGCCAGCCACACGCCGCCGTCGGTGAGTTCGAGCTCGGTGGGCGCGGCCCCGCGCCCGGTCGCGACCAGGGCCGCCGCGGCGCAGAGGAGCAACGCGCCCAGCCCGGCGCGGGCCCGCCCGCCGTGCTTCGGCCCGGGGAACCACCGAGTGACCCGCCGGGTGAACCGCCAGGAGGGCTGCCACGGGAGACGCCGCCAGCTGCCGGGAATCGTGGACCTCCAGTGGCGTCGCGGTTCCGTGGGCGGGCGGATCACCCGGGCCGGGCGGCTCGGGTGCGGGGCGTGGCTCTTTCGGAGCGCTGACCGAGGCCTCCGCCCGGCCGGAGGGTGACCGGGCGGAGGTCGGCGACGGGCCGCCAGGCACGACCGGAAGGCACAACAAAGACAACAAATGGTTGTCATCTGATTGTTCTTCCGTCGTGACCCGGGTCGGGCTCGCGGTGGCCCCCGGAGGCCCGCGACCCTCGATGTCGCCCGTCAACAGGTCTGACGCGCTGCCTCCCCGACTGGTTGCGACAGAACTTGGCCGAAGCGTGACATCTTCCGTCGGATGTGGCCGGATCGTTCCTCGGTGATCTGCGGATGCGCGCCCGCGCGCGTGAGGGCGACGTAACCCTCGTCACGATTCGCACAATAGTTTCCGGGCGGAGGACAACGAATCAGGCGACTCGGTCGTCTACTGCATCGGAACGGTTCGGTTCCGTGGCAGCGACGCCGCGGTAAAGGTCGCCAGCGGCACCGCCAGGTGGTGCTGGCCGGTGGTGCCGGTGGGCACTGGCGGCCAATCGCGGGAGGCGCGCCAGGAGCCGAGCCGTTCCCGGGCGGCACCCCCCGCCGCCCGCGGCGGGCCGCGTCGGTCGCTCCCCCTCGACCGGCGCGGCCCGCCACATCACGCGAGGCCTCACCAGCGGGAGGTTCGGCATGACGGTCGAGGCGGATCGGGGCGTCCCGTTCGCGGTCGCGTTCGACGACGTGGTGGCGAACGTCGAGCGGGTGATCCGAGGCAAGCGCACCGCCGTGGAACTCGCGGTGATCTGCCTGTTCGCCGAGGGCCACCTGCTGGTCGAGGACGTCCCCGGCCTGGGCAAGACGACGCTCGCCCGCAGCCTCGCCGCCTCGGTGAACGCGGGCTGCCACCGCATCCAGTTCACCCCCGACCTGCTGCCCGCGGACATCACCGGGACCAACGTCTTCAACCAGCGGGCCGCCGAGTTCGCGTTCCGCCCGGGCCCCGTCTTCACCAACCTCGTCATCGCCGACGAGATCAACCGCGCCTCGCCGAAGACCCAGTCCGCCCTGCTCGAGGTCATGGAGGAGCAGCGCGTCACCGTCGACGGGACCCGCTACCCCGTCCCGCTGCCCTTCATGGTCATCGCCACCCAGAACCCGGTCGACATGGACGGCACGTACGCCCTCCCCGAGGCCCAGCTCGACCGCTTCCTGATGCGGCTGCGCATCGGCTACCCCACCCTGGACGCCGAGCTGGAGATCCTCGAGGGCCGCCAGGTCGGCCGGCGCGTCGAGGACCTCCGCCCGGTGATGCGCGCCGAGGACGTCGTCGCCCACGCCGAGCGCACCCTGGCCGTGCACGTGGCGCCGGCGGTGCGCCGCTACGTCGTGCAGGTCGTCGCCGCCACCCGGACCAGGCACGACGTGCTGCGGCTCGGCGCGAGCCCGCGCGGCAGCGTGGCGCTGCTGCGCGCGGCGCAGGTCCGCGCCGCCTCCGCCGGACGCGCGTTCGCCACCCCCGACGACGTCAAGGCGCTCGCCGGTCCGGTGCTCGCCCACCGGCTGGTGCTCAGCCCGGAGGCCGAGCTGCGCCGGGTGACCGCCGAGGACGTCGTCGCCGAGGTCCTGGACGCGGTCCCCTCGCCCCGCCGCCTCGTGGGCGCGTGAGCGAGCCGACCCCCCGGACGCCGCCGGGGTTCACGCCCGCCGCGTGGGGGCTGCTCGCCGCGACGGCCGCCTGCGCCCTCGCCGCGGTGCTCCTGCGCTACGCGGAGCTCGCCGTCTTCGCCGGTGCCGGCGGGGCGGCGCTGCTCGTCGCGGTGGCCGCGGTGGCCCGGCCGCCGCGCGTCACCGTCACCTCGCGGGTCACCCCCGGCGCGGTCACCCGCGGGGACGACGCCGCCCTGGTCATCTCGATCGTGAACCACTCCCGCTGGACGTCTCCTCCGTTCGCCCTACGCCTGCCAGCCGAACCGGCCCAGCCGGGCGAGGAACCCGCCGAGGCCGGCTGGGCCGCCGTGGAGATCCGTCCGTTGCGCGGGGGCACCAGCCGGGAGATCGTCCTGCCGCTCGACACCGCGGTGCGGGGAGTCCGCCGGATCGGACCCCCACAGGTGCACCGGTCTGATCCGTTCGGGCTGGCCTACCGCCGCCAGTACCTCGGCACGGTTCTCACCCTGCGGGTCCGCCCGCGCGCGCACCCGCTGGTCCCGCCGCCGGCGGCTCCGGCCCGGGACCCCGACGGGCAGAGCGGACGGGGCGCGTCCGGCGGGCTGATGTTCCACACCCTGCGCGAGTACACCCCCGGAGAGGACCTGCGGCTGGTGCACTGGGCCGCCAGCGCCCGGATGGGCACGCTGATGGTCCGAACGCACCTGGACCCCAGTGAGCCCGCCTCGACCGTCGTGCTGGACACCCGACGGCGGGCCTACCCACCCGGCCCGGTCGGGGCAGCCGTCTTCGAGGACGCCGTCGACGTCGCCGCGTCCGCGGTGCTCGCCTGCGCCGGCAACTCCTACGGCGTCCGCCTGGTCACCTCGGGCGGGGTGCGGATGACCGGTCGCCGACGCTCCACGGACGCCGAGTCCCTCCTCGACGAGCTGGCGGACGTCCGGCCGGACGAGGGAGTGACTCTGGATGTCCTGCGCACCCTGCGCCGCGGGCCCGTCGGCACGCTCGTCCTGGTGACCGGCGCGCTCGGCCGGGACGCGGCAGCGGCACTCGCCCCGGTGGCCCACGTGTTCGGCCAGGTGATCGTGCTGCGGATGGGTCCGCGCAGCGAGGCGGCCGCACTGGCCCGGGGCCGGCGTGCCCTCGACGACCGCCCACGCCTGCGCCCGAACGCGGCAGCGGTGGCCCGGGCCCGCGCGGAACGGGGCGGCCCGGTCGCCCCCGCGGACCCCAGCCGCTCGACAGGACCGACCGGTTCGAGTCGGGTGCGGATGATCCATCTGAGCTCACCCACGGACCTGACCGACGTCTGGCCCGCCGCACCCCTGCCGCCCCGGGCACCGGCCCCCGCGGGCCGGGCGGGCACGGGGCCGACGGGAACGGACTCCACGGAGAGGGCCCCTGCGGGATCGGCCTCGGCCGGCTCCGGTCCAGCGGGATGGGGCGAGGCCGAGACCCAGCCGGACCTGGCGGCATCGCTGCTACCGGTCGCCTCCCTGGCGTCGGCCGGCGCCAGGGCTGGCGCTGGCGCCGGCGCCGGTCCCGGCTTCGGCGCCGGCCCCGGATCCAGGCCCGGGAACGGGCGCGGAGCGGGCGGCGGATCGTGAGCGGCGCCGAAGCGCCGGGCCGCCGGGCCGCCTTCGCGCCGAGTGGGACGGGTCCGCGCCGTATCGCCGCGCTGGCCGTCGTCGCCGCCCTCGCCCTGGTGGCCGGAACGGGCTTCACCCGCCTCTTCCCGACCCGGGACCTGTGGGTGCTGCTGCCGGTGGCTGCGGTCCTGCCGGTCGTCCTCGTCGGCGCGCTCTCCCGGCGCGGCCGCCCGGTCTCGCCGGTGCTGACCGTGCCCGTGTGGCTGGCCGGCTTCGTAGCCTGGTCGGCCTACACCGTCGCCGCCGGATCGGGCGATCTCATGGCCCGCCTCGACGTGGTCCGCACAGGCGTCGTCGACGGGTGGGCCCGGGTCCTCGACCTGGGAGTCCCCGCCCCGGCGGACCCCGACCTGCTGATCGTCGCGCTCGCCCCCACCTGGATCGCCGCTGCGCTCGGTGCCGAGCTCACCGTGCGGACCCGCGCGGCGCTCACCCCGGCTCTCCCCGCCGCCACGGCCCTCCTCGCCGCGACCGCGCTGGCCGTCCCCGCCCGCGGGGACAACCTGGCCCGGGCCGGTGCCCTGGCCGCCCTGACCGCGCTGTTCCTCATGATCAGAGCACCCCGGCCCGTGCGTCGCGGCCCGCGCCGTGAGCTCGCGCGCCGGGGCGGCGCGACCCTGATCGTGGTCCTGGTCGGCGTGCTCGCCGGCACGGCCGTGACCCGGGCCGGCGGCCCGGACCCGGTCGACCCCCGGGCCCACCGCGCGACACCCGCGGTGAGCCAGACCGAGCCGAGCCCGCTCAGCGCGCTCGGCGGCTGGACCGCCCATCCGGACGAGGTGCTCTTCCGGACCGACGTCCACGGGCCGGCCCCGGCCGACCCGGTGACTCTCCGGCTCGCCGTCCTCGACTCGTACGACGGCGCCCAGTGGCGGTCGACCGCCCGTTTCGTCCGGGCCGGGTCGGCGTCATCCCCATCCCGGACCCCCGCCGGTGACCCGACCGGTACTTCCATTCCCGGCGACGTGCGGCAGGTCATCGAGATCGCCGGGCTGGGCGGGCGGATCCTTCCCTCGGACGGGCGGCTGGTGGGGGCCCCGGCGGGGGTCCGGGTCGATCCCGGCACCGGGACGCTGCTGAACGATCATCCGCTGCTGCCCGGCGACCGTTATGAGATCACCTCGGAGCCGGCCCCCCGGCCCGCGCCGGCAGATCTTCCCAGGCTCGACGCCGGCACCGCCCGAGCGGGCGGGTCCGATCCCGACCTCGAGGTACCCGCGGATCCGCCGGCGATCCTGGCCCGGCTGGCGGACATCGCGACCGCCCGGGGGAGCACCCCGTTCCAGCGGGCCGCGTTGCTGCGGCAGTACCTGAGCGCGACCTTCACCTTCGACCCGGCCGTCCCGCCCGGACACTCGTACGGGCACCTCGACCACTTCCTCGCCCACACCCACCGCGGGACGTCCGAGCAGTTCGCGACCGCCTTCGTCCTCGCGGCCCGGATCCTGGGGCTGCCCGCCCGGCTCGCCGTGGGATTCACCGCGCCCCCCACCACGGAAGGCCAGCCCCGCACAGTGCGCGGCGCGGACGCGCTCGCCTGGGCCGAGGTGCGGTTCGACGGTGCCGGCTGGCTGCCGTTCTTCCCCACCCCACCAGCGGCGGACGCCCGCGGCGCCAGCGTGGCGGGGTCGAACCCGGGTGAGAGCCCCGATCAGGCGGAACTGATCGACGTCGCGCTGCGCTCCGCGGTCGAGACCGCGGTACCGCCCACCCGGGCCGCGGAGGACTCCACACCGGCGGCCTCGTCGCCCGGTCCGGGTGCCTGGCCCCGATGGGCCATCGGGAGTTTTCTGGTGGTCGCCGGCGCCGCGGCGCTGTACCTGGCGCTCGCCGGCGCGCTTCCCCCGATCCGGCGGGGCCGCCTGCGCCGCACCGGCCAGCCCCGGAGTAGGGTGGTCGGCGCCTGGCGGCAGGCCGTCGACGCGCTCGCCGACGCGGGCCGGGCCGTCCCGGCGGCGGCGAGTCCGGCCGAGGTCGCCCGGCTCGCCGCGGCCGAGGTGGGGCCGTCCGGCGAGACGGCCGTCCGTGAGCTGGCTGACATCGTGACCCTCGCCCTGTTCGCGCCCGCGACCGCGGTGGAATGGGAGGGCACCCCCGGCCGCCGCGCCGCGGACGAGGCCTGCCGCCTCCTCGACCGGTTCGAACGGGCCCTGCGTGAGCACACGACGCGCCGCCGGCGGATTCGCCGGGCGCTGGCACCGGGCACCGTGGCCACCGAGTTCCGCCGGCTGCGCGACGCCCGGGCCTCGCGGGAACCGGGAGACCCGCCGACCGGGGCGGCGGGGGACCCGCGGGGGCCGCGTGACCCCGGCACCGACCCAGGGCTGTCCAATGCGGGCAGCCCGCCGGCCGGGCAGGTCTCGGACGGGAAGCGTTTTGCCCCGGCGGCCTGACCCCGGCATCCCCGACCTCGACCCCACCCGGGGCGCCGCCCGCCCGCAACGCCCACCGGACGGCCCACCAGCCCGAGATCACTGGTCTCCAGGTCCGGACGGGCGGGTGTCTGGTCTGGACGGGCGAGCTGGTGAACCGGGCGGGCTACAGCGGCGGAGCACGCCGGGGCTGGTCCGCGAGGTTCGGATGACCCCACTGCGGATAACCGTGGACCGGGTCGTGCGCGGCGCCACCCCCGGGCCGCCGGCCCGGGGCGCCGCGCCCACCTTTCGCCGCGTCGCCGCGATCGAGGCCGTCGACCGCGACGTCTTCCGGGGCGGTACCGAGGGCGTGCCCGTCCACCCGGGGCAGGTCGCCGTTCAGGCGCAGCTCGCGGCCGGCCGGACGGTCTCCGAGTACCCGCTGCACTCGGTGCAGGCCCAGTTCCCGCGCCCCGCGCGCGAGGACCACCCGGTCGTCTACCTCGTCGACCGGGTCCGTGACGGGGCCACGTCCGCGACCCGGCGGGTGACAGGGGTGCAGGCCGGTGAGGTGGTCTGCGTGATGCACCTGTCGTACCGGCGGGACTGGCGCGGCGGACACCAGTTGCGCGCTCCCCGCGTGCCGCCCCCCGAGGCCCTTGAACGTTGGTGTGGCGACCCCCGCGATCCTGGTGACCTGCTCGTCGATCTGCGGCCGGTGGCCGGTCCGGGAACCGCCGCCGGCCCGGGCCCTGTGGTCGGCCCGGGCCCGGTGGCCGGGCCGGGTTACGTGACCGGTCCTGGGCGAGCGGTCGGTCCGGGCTCCGTGGCGGGCTCGGGCTCCCTCGCTGGTCCAGGGTCCGCTGGTCCGTGGTCCGCTGGCCCAGGGTCCGCTGGAGGTGGTCCCGCGGGCAGGGGCGCCCGGCCTGATGGGAACGGACCGGTGCGCCCGATCGCCTGGGTGCGCCTCGTCGCGGGTCTGGCGGACGACCAGCACCTGCACGCCGGCGCGCTCACCTACATCGCCGACCACGCCGCGGCCGCCCTCGCCAACGGGTCGCCGCGGCCCGCCGTCGAACGGCAGCCGCCCACCCGCCGGAGCGACCGCACCACCTACGAGGCCTCCGCCACCCACGAGATCCGCGCGGTCGGGGCGGCTGAGACCCGCGGTGGCGGGGCCGCCCGCGGGGTCCGCACGCCGTTCGGCGGGAAATCGCTCCGGGCGGCCGCGCTCGACCAGGCCGCCTGGTTCCATCGCCCGTTCCGGGCCGACTGGTGGCTGCTCCTCGTCCAGGACACCCCGTCCGGCGCGGGCCCGCGGACGTTCACCCGGGCGACCTTCTTCAACCAGGACGGCCTGCTGGTCGCCTCGACCGCCCAGGAACTGACACTCGGCTGAGATCCGCCCCACGATCGATCCCCGAACCGCGCCCCCTACCCAGAGCTCCCTCCACTGCGCCCCCAACCCCTTGGCCGCCCCGCCCTCAGCTCAACCCCGGTCCTGTTCCGAGGCGGCGTGGGCTGATGTGTGTTGGCTGAGTGGCGTCTGGAGCGGGTGAGGCAACTCGTTTCGGGGCGGCCCGGCCCCGGCCCCGGGCCTCAGCACCCGGCCGGGGAACCGGATCCCGGCCCGGGTTCGACGTCGCGCGGTCGCGGGTGCGGCTACTCTCGTAGAGAGTAAACGCTCGCGAACAATCGCTGGCGCGTCTGATCGGCGAAACTAGGAGCGCACCATGCCGAGGCCGGACTGGCAGCTGCTTGCGGACCCGGAGCCGCAGGAGCGCAGCTACTCGATCGTCTCGGTGGACGATCATCTGACCGAGCCCGCCGACATCTTCGTCAGGCGGTTCCCGGCGCACCTGCGCGAGAAGGCGCCCCAGGTGATCACGACCCCGGACGGCTCGGAGGCCTGGGTCTACCGGGACCGGCTCTACCGTGACAACGGGATGAGTGTCGTCGCCGGGCGCCCGCAGTCCCAGTGGACCCTCGACCCGCTGAACTTCGGTGAGATGCGCCGGTCGGCGTGGGACGTCCACGCGCGGGTGAAGGACATGGATCTCGACGGCATCTGGGCGTCGCTGTGTTTCCCCTCCGGGGCCTGGGGTTTCACCGGCCGCGTGCTGTCGATGAACAACGACGAGGAGGTCGGGCTCGCCGCGGTCCGGGCCTGGAACAGCTGGATGATCGAGGAGTGGCACGGGGCGTACCCGGAGCGTTTCATCCCGATGCAGCTGCCCTGGTTCAAGGACCCGAAGGTCGCCGCCGCGGAGATCCGTCGCAACGCCGAGCTCGGTTTCACGTCGGTGTCGTTCCTCGAGTCGCCGCACCTGCTCAAACTGCCGCCGATCACCGATCACAAACACTGGGAGCCGTTCTTCAAGGCGTGCGAGGAGACGGACACCGTCATCTCGCTGCACTGCGGCGCGAGTGGTTTCGTCCTGCAGGGCTCGCCCGGCGGCGGCCTCAACGTGCAGACGTCGCTGTTCCCGGCGGGCGCGTTCTGCGCGGCCGTCGACTGGGTGTGGGCGGGCATTCCGGCGCTCTACCCGAACCTCAGGATCGCGTTGAGCGAGGGTGGCATCGGCTGGGTGCCGATGGCGATCAACCGGCTCGACTACGTGCTGGAACACTCCGGCAGCGGCGGCACACCGTGGACGTACGACGTGACGCCGAGCGAGGCGCTGCGCCGGAACTTCTACTTCTGCATGCTGGACGATCCCGGCACGCTCGACCAGCGACACCTGATCGGGATCGATCACATCCTGTTCGAGACGGACTTCCCGCACGCCGACTCGACCTGGCCGGGCTCGCAGGAGCTGCTGCGCAAGCGGTTCGCCGACCTCCCGCGGCACGAGGCCGTGATGATCGCCGGCGGCAACGCCGCGAGGCTGTTCCGGCACCCGCTCCCGCGGGGCGCCGACTGGCCGGCGATCACCGCGTAAACCGGCGGATCGCAGCGTAAACCGGCGGGCCACTGTGCAAACCGGCGGGCCACCGGGTGGACCGCCGGCTCGGCCCGTCGGTCAGACCGGGACCTCGACGGCCTCGCCCGACACGAGGCCCGCGACCGCGGTCGCGTAGAGCCGCGACTTGATGGTCCCCAGCGTCCGCGACGCCTTGCCGGTGAGCGGGCGGGCCATCGCGATCGCCGTGGCCAGGACCTTCTCCTGGTCGGCGACGCCGTCGATGATGCCGGCCGTGAGCGCGTCGTCCCCGCCGTACCTGCGGCCGGTCGTCATCGCCTCGTGGGCCGTGCGCACCGGCATGCGGGCCCGGATCAGCTCGGTGATCCCGAGGCTGAAGGGGATGTCGACGTCGACCTCGGGCAGGCAGAAGTAGCCCCGGTCGACCCGCATGACCTGTTGGTCGTGGGTCAGCGCCAGGACGGCGCCGGCGCCGAAGGCGTGCCCGCCGACCGCGGCGACGGTCGGCAGCGCCAGCGTCACCATCCGCGCGAACAGCACCCGTACCGACTGGATGAACGGCCCGATCTCACCGGGGTTCGCGGTCATCCACGCGAGGTCGAACCCGTTGCTCCAGAACTTGCCCTCGGCGGTCGTGACCAGCGCTTTCGGTCCGGTCGCGGCGGTCACCTCGTCGAGGCGGGCGTTGATGGCGGCGACCGCGGCCGGGTTGAGCCGGTTCTCCCCGTCGCCCAGGCTCAGGACGAACACGTCACCATCGCGGTCGAGTCCTGCCACGTGCGCGCTCCTCGGGTAGTCGCCCCGGCCGGGCGCCGGGCGTGCTCGTGCTGACCAGGAAAACCTAGCGCGCAAGCCCCGTCCTCCGGGGTGGGGTCAGCGGGTCGGGGCTGGTTGCCGCTGCTCCTCGATGTAGTCGCGTACGAGTGCCGGTGGGGTGCCTCCGGCCGAGGCTGCGGGGTAGGACGGTGACCAGAAGTGGCCGTGGATGAGGTGCTGGTTGACCTGGCTTCGGGCCGGGGAGGACGTCAATATCGTCGGTCGGCCGGGTCCGACGCACCAGGCGTGTCTCAGAGTGGTCCCGGGCAGGCCGGGACGCCGCTGACCGGCTCGCCCTGGACGCTGTCACGCACCGCGGTCGCGGGCAGGTAGCCCCAGCTCCCGGTGTACCCGAAGGCGTTCGGGCGGGCGAGGTCACCCTGGGTGTAGAGCCACCAGGTGTTCGTCTTCCCGCCCAGGACGGGGTTCGGCCGCCCGTCCAGCTGGCAGATCACCCAGACCGTGGTGGACGCGCGCATGAGCCCGGAGTCGTCGAGCGGCTGGCCGTCATCGGTGGCGACGTTCGCGTAGACGGGGGAGTCGACGCTGGTCGCGCACATGAACCGTTCCTCGAACCGCCGGTCGCGGTAGTCGGCCGCCGTGGCCGCCTGATACCCGCAGGATCCCGCCGGGACCGGCGAGGCCCCCGCCGTGCTCCCGCCGGGCGCCGACGACGGACCGGGGGGCGGCGTCGGCCCGGTCGTCAGGCCGGCTCCCGGGGGCGTGCCCGGCTGCGCGGTCCCGGGATCGACCGACGGTGACGTGCCGTCGGCCCGGTCCGCACCGCCGCCGGTGAGCACGACGAGCAGCACCGCCGCCAGCGCCGCCAGCGCCAGCAGCGCCACCGGCCCGGCGAGGAGCACCCACCGCGGCGGGACCCGTCGCCGCGATGTCGTCCGGCGCGGCGGCCGCGGTGGATGCGCCGGCCGTGGCGGCCATGGCTGTCCGGGAGGCCGGCCGGGAACCCGATCGGCGGCATCCGGGGGCGGCCCGGCGGGTGTGCCCACGGCGGCCAGGACGGCGTCGAGCTCGGCGGCGATCTGTTCGGTGCCCGGCCGCCGCGCGGGCTCCGCGGCGAGCATCCGGTGCAGCAGGTCCGTCAGCCGCGCGGGGATGTCCTCCCGGGCGGTCGGCTCCATGTCGTCGGCCTGGATGCGTGCCACGATCTGCACGACCGTCCGCCCTGGGAACGGGGTGGAGCCGTTCAGCAGGGCGAACAGCGTGGCGCCGAGCGCGAAGACGTCCGAGGCGATCTCCGGCTGTTCGCCCAGCATCACCTCCGGCGCCGCGTATCCGGCGGTGAACGCGGCCGAGACCGTGGCCGCGTCGGCGCCCTCGCCGACGCTGGCGATGCCGAAGTCGCTGAGCACCGGGTCGCCGGGCCCGCGCAGCAGGATGTTCGCGGGTTTCAGGTCGCGGTGCAGAATGCCGTGCCGGTGCGCCGCGCCGAGCGCCCGGGTGATCGGGATCATCAGCGCGACCGCCTCCCGGACGGGCAGCGGCCCTGATTCGCGCAGCAGCTGGCTGAGCGTGCCGCCGGGAAAGTACTCCATGGCGATGTAGGGCCGGTGATCGGACGTCGTCCCGGCGTCGAACACCGTGATGACGTGGCGATTCCCGGTGAGGCGCCCGGTCGCTCGGCATTCCCGCACGAAACGGCGCTCCGCGTCCGGATCACGCAGATCGGCGTGCATGATCTTGACCGCCACCCGCCGGTCGAAGATCTCCTGCTCGGCGAGGTGGACGGTGCTGAACCCACCGTGGCCGATGTCGTGGAGGAATCGATATCCACTGATCATGGCGGATGTCCTCCACCCGGGACGGGAGCCAACCTCGATCACGCTACACGGGGTGATGCGGCACACATCGTGCCGTGTCGCGGCCGGTTGTCCCGCTACCGGGCGACCGCTTCTCCCGGGATGGGGAGCAGGGCCGTACCCCCGCGGTCCCAGGCGGTGAGGATGTTCTCCGCGCAGTGGCCCTCGACGGCCATGGTCGCCCGGGCCCCGAACAGGACGTCGCCGGCGAGCGCCGGCTCGGCCCGGACGAGGCCACCCGCCAGGGACTCCGCCGCGAGACTCTGGTGATGCGCGTCGGCGACGACGTGGACCTCGAAGAAGTGCCGGGCGCTCCAGGGCAGGCCCAGCCGCCGCAGGGCCGCGGCGTAGGCGCCCATCGGCTCGACCGACGTCATCTCGAAGACCGCCAGGTGCCCGACGAGCGCGCCCCGCCACCGCCGGTGCAGGCCGAAGAAGCTCGGGACGTTGGCGGTGGCCAGGGTGTGTCCGGGCAGCCGGTCGACGTGGGCGCCGTAGGAGGGGTCCAGGCCCAGGTCGAGCATGGTCAGGCCGAAGAGGTTCTGGTGCATGTCCCGCTCGGTGCCCCCGCCGTACTCGTCCGCCTGGATCTCCACCAGCGCCGCCTTGGCGGCACCGGTGAGGCGGGGGACGGCCCAGGTGTGCGGGTCGGCCTCCTTGAGCTGGAGGAGCGAGCGGTGCGTCGCGTACTCGCGGAACTGTTCGAGGCTGCCCCGCTCGACGAGGCGCCCGGACAGGGAACGGCCGCCCGGCTGGGAGATCACCTGACGCAGTCCCGCGGCGATGTCCTCGGCGGTCGCGTCTCCCGCGGCGCTGTCTCCCGCGCGACGGAGGTCCGGGCCGGCCAGGTCGACCAGGCGGCGCTCCAGGTCGCCTTCGAGCTCCGCCCGCAGCGCGAGCAGCGAGGGCTCCCACTCGAACCGGTCGTCGACCCCGTGGAAGCCCCGGTAGTGAAGCTCGTACAGGCAGTACAGCGCCAGGGCCCCGTCCTCGCCGAACAGGGCGTCGTCCGCCGGCTCCGGCCAGCCGGTCGCGGGTCGGACGCCGCCGCCGAGCAGCTCGACGAGGTACGCGGAGAGGGGGCCGCGCGGAACCGGGAGCGGCGGCGCCTCGAGCACCGCGGGGGCGAACACGGTCCCGTAGCCCGCGGTGTGATCCGGAGGCCACCCGGTCCTCATCGACGGCCAGCCGTCCCGGCCGGCACTCCCGCCGCCTGCTCAACCTGCTCAGCCCACTCGGCCCGGGGTGGTGGGTCGGCGACTCCGGCCGCCCGGCCGGCGGTGCGCAGGACGTCCGCCAGCACGGCGCTCTGGTCCCGGGCGCCGCCGTCACGCAGCCAGGTCACCCCGGCGATCAGGTAGGAGTGCGGGGCGAGGAACGCCTGACCGCGGGCGGCGAGGTCGCCGATGCGGGCGCGGACTCCGGAGTCCTGACAGAACCGCCCGAAGCGAACCGGCGTGACCATCCAGTCGAGGACGGAGTAGCCCCGGTCGCGGGCGAACCGGAGCACGCCGAGCGGGTCGGCGATCGAGGAGACGATCAGCATCGCCAGGTCGAGCTCGCAGGCCAGGACCGCCTGGGTCACCTCGGCGCCGCGGGGCCCGCCCCACAGGTCCGGCGCGCAGGCCGTGCCCGGCTTGGCCGGCAGATACGGCGGATTCCCGATCACGCAGCGCTGGGCGGCGGTCGGCACCGCGGTGAAGAAGTCGCCCTCGTCCACGACGTAGTTGCGCAGCGGTGTGCGCCCGATCGCGCGCCGCGCCGTCGCCGCCGCCCGCGGGTCGCGTTCGAATCCGTGGACCCGGGTGCCGGAGCCGGAGCGCAGCAGCGCCCGCACCACCGGCACCGCCGTCCCCGAGCCGATCTCCAGGACCCCGCCGGCCAGCCGTCCGCCGTGCTCCGTGGTGGTCAGCAGGCGTTCCACGCACCAGCCGTAGAACGTCGACTCGACCTTGTCGTAGAAGGACATGGTCCGCCTCTCGTCGCGCGGCCCTTCGCCGGAGCGCGCTCGGGGTCCAGCCGCTCGGGGGCTCGTCGCGTCCGCGGCCGGTGTGGCCTACATGTCCGTCCGTGCCCTGGGAAAACCCGTGTGCCGCCACGGATGGGCGAGGGCGAGCAGGGGTGATGAGGGCACGGTCCGGGCATGTCGACAGTGGCCGGATCGCGGCCGGCTCGTCCCGGCCGCGGTGATCGGCCACCGGAACTGGTGGATGCCGGCAGGTGGGTGCGGCCGGACGGACCTCGGGAGGGCGAGTATGGGGCAACAGGCCAGGAACGACACGAGGACCAGGACGGGACAGCCAGCGCGGACCTCCGCCCGCGAGGCCCGGCCGGGTGCCCGTGCCGCCACCCGCACGGCGCCGGCCGGGCAGGGGCTCTCGGACGAGGAGATGGCCCGCCAGGTGACGGACCAGACCTCGCACGACCGCCTCGCCGAGTCCTTCTTCGCGGGGGAGCGGGGCGGCGCGCGCAGCGACGTGGAGGCGGCGAAGTTCCGCGACACGAAAAAGCCGGACTGACGATCCCGGCCCGGGGATCCCGGACAGACTCCCGAAATCCCGGACAGACTCCCGGCCTGACCGGCCCGACAGATGATCGCCCGACAGATGATCCCGGATCGGCGACCGGCGCCGGTGGCCCGAACCGGCGGGTTCAGAACCGGCCGGTTCAGCCCGGACCGACCGGTGGGCCGGTCAGCGGGCCGCCGCGGTGGCCCGCCGGTTCGCCTTCCGGACCGCCTCGATCAGCTCGGCTTTGTTCATCGTCGAGCGGCCCGGTATCTCGAGCTGGCGGGCGATCTCCCGCAGGTGCTTCACGGATGCCTTCTCGTCCACGCCCTCGGCGGTGGGGAGCGGGTCGGACGGCGCCTTCCCGGTGGGGCGCGCGGCCTGCTCGTCGGAGGGCCCGCGGCGGCCGCCCTCCTTGGGGGTCCAGCTGTCCCCGACCTTCTCGTGGGTGTGCTTGAGCGCGGCGAACGCCGTGCGGTGTGCGCGCGCACCCTCGCCGTAGCTCTCGACCGCCGAGTCGTGAGTCTCCTTCCAGGTGCGTACGGCCTTGTCGTCGGAACGGGCGACGGTGGAGGGGACGTCCGCGCGCATGCGCGCCGTTCTCGCCCGCTTCGCGTTCGTGCCGTTCCTCGCGGATTTCCTGGACTTCGTCCCTCGGGCCATCCTGTTTTCCCTCCTTCGCCGGCCGGCCGTCCCGCCGGCCTCATCGTCCGACGGTCCTCGGCCACCGTCATGGCCGCGGCTTCCGGCCGCCGCCCGCGGCCCGGATCTTCCGGCCGCCGGCGGCCCGGTCGTCGCCTCGATGACAGTTCCCCGGTCACGGCCTGTGAATCGCACGGCCGTGAGCCCCACGGTGTGTGAACCGGTCTTCGCCAAGCACGGGAGGCGTGGCCGCGGGGCGCCGGAGCTCTGGGTGTGAGGCAGTTCTCACCTTGGCTCACCTGGTGTTTCGTGTCGGTTTCGGAATCACCGGGATCGCTGGCCGTCGGGACCGAGGCCGATTAGCCTTGCCAGCAGACAGCCCGTTCGTTGCGGGCTGACAACTTCACATCGCGCCGCTCACACCCGTGCGGGAGAGCTCCGGGCCGTTGTCCCGGGGCGCCGAAGGAGCAAGAACTCCCCGCAAACTCTCAGGCCCAAGACCGCCGGGTCAGGCGACTCTGAAAAGCGGACGCGCGAGCGTCCCGCCGACGGTGCAAGCCGGCCGCCGTGTCTCCCGGAAGCCCCCGGGTGGCTCGGCCAGCCGGCGAAGCTCTCAGGCCGATGACAGAGGGGGAGGCCCGCCGCGACGCGGGAGTGCCGCCGTGACCACCGGTCGCGGGGGTCTCTCTCGCGTCGCTCGACCTCCGGAGCGCGCGATGACCATCGAGACCACCGCAGAGTCACCGATTTCCGGTACCGCCTCCGCCGCCGCGACGGCGGAAGAGGTCAGGGAGATTGTCCCCGGCTCGGCGTCCGGAAACGGCACCGACACGCGGGCCCGGCAGGCCGCGCCACGCCCGGAGCCCGCCGGGCCCACGCCGTCCGCCGTGCCCGCGCTGCCGGCCGGGTTCGTCCCGCGGTTCACCGACCGGCACATCGGCCCGGACCAGGCCGACCGCCGGACGATGCTCGACCTGCTGGGGCTGGGCTCGCTGACGGCGCTGACCGATGCGGCGGTGCCGGCGGCCATCCGGGACACCGAGCTGGACCTGCCGCCGGCCGTCGACGAGACCGAGGTGCTCGCCGAGCTGCACGGGCTGGCCGGGTACAACCGGCGGGTCACCTCCATGATCGGTCTCGGCTTCCACCCGGCGGTGCTGCCCGGGGTGATCCAGCGCAACGTCCTGGAGAACCCGGCCTGGTACACGGCGTACACGCCCTACCAGCCGGAGATCTCCCAGGGGCGGCTTGAGGCCCTGCTGAACTTCCAGACGGTGATCACCGATCTGACCGGGCTCGCCGTGGCCGGCGCCTCGCTGCTGGACGAGCCGACCGCGGCGGCGGAGGCGATGCAGATCGCCCATCGGGCCGCCCGCGGCCGCCGCTCGACGTTCCTGATCGACGCCGACACCCTGCCGCAGACCACCGCGGTGGTCCGGACCCGGGCGGAGGCGCTCGGCATCACCGTGCTCGTCGTCGACCTCCGCGACGGGCTCACCGGACGGCCGTCCCCGGCCCCGGGCGAGCAGCCCACCGCCGGACCAGCCGGAACCGTCGGACCAGCCGGATCGGCCGGAACCGCCGGGATCGCCGCGTCGGCCGCCCCGGCCGAGGTGCTCGGGGACGTCTTCGGCGTGCTGCTGTCGTACCCGGGCGCCGCCGGGGAGGTGCGGGACCTGCGCGGCGTGATCGCGCAGGCCCGGGAGCGCGACATCATGGTGACGGTCGCCGCGGACCTGCTCGCGCTGACCCTGGTCCGCTCGCCGGGCGCGCTCGGCGCGGACATCGCGGTCGGCAGCACCCAGCGCTTCGGGCTGCCGCTGTCCTTCGGTGGCCCGCACGCCGGCTACCTGGCCGTCCGGTCGGGCCTGGAGCGGACGCTGCCGGGCCGGCTCGTCGGGGTCTCGGTGGACGCGGCCGGCAACCCGGCCTACCGGCTCACCCTGCAGACCCGGGAGCAGCACATCCGGCGGGAGAAGGCGACCAGCAACATCTGTACGGCCCAGGTGCTCCCGGCGGTGCTGGCGTCGATGTACGCCGTCTACCACGGCCCCGAGGGGCTGGCCGGGATCGCGGCCCGGGTGCACGGGCACGCGGTGAGCCTGGCCGCGGGGCTGCGGGCCGGCGGGGTGGAGATCGTCCACGACGGGTTCTTCGACACGGTGCTCGCCCGGGTGCCGGGGCGCGCGGCCGAGGTGGTCGCCGACGCGCTCGCGCACGGGGTGAACCTGCGCCTCGTCGACGGCGACCACGTCGGTGTCTCCTGCAACGAGACGACCGTGGCGGCGGACCTGCGGGCGGTCTGGTCCGCCTTCGGCGTGGGCGGCGCGGACGGGCCGGCCGCGGGCGCCGCCCCGGTGGCGGGCCCGCTCCTCCCGGCGGCGCTGATCCGTGCCGGGGACGAGCCGTACCTGACGCATCCGGTGTTCCACGCGCACCGGTCCGAGACGGCGATGCTGCGCTATCTGCGTCGGCTCGCCGACGTCGACTTCGCGCTGGACCGCGGCATGATCCCGCTCGGCTCCTGCACGATGAAGCTCAACGCGACGACCGAGATGGCCGCGGTCACCTGGCCGGACTTCGCCGACATCCACCCGTTCGCCCCGCTGGACCAGGCCGCCGGCTACGTGTCGATGATCCGGGACCTGGAGGAGTGGCTGGCCCGGATCACCGGGTACGCCGGCGTCTCGGTGCAGCCGAACGCGGGCAGCCAGGGTGAGCTCGCCGGCCTGCTGGCGATCCGGGCCTACCACCGTGACCACGCCGCGGCGGGAGACCAGGCGCGCGACGTCTGCCTGATCCCGTCGTCGGCGCACGGGACGAACGCGGCGAGCGCGACGATGGCCGGCATGCGGGTGGTCGTCGTCGCGTGCGACGCGGAGGGCAACGTCGACCTGGACGACCTCACCGCCAAGGCCGCGAAGCACGCCCCGGCGCTCGCCGCGCTGATGGTGACCTACCCGTCCACCCACGGGGTGTACGAGGAGGGCATCGCTCGGGCGTGCGCGGTGGTGCACGACGCCGGCGGGCTGGTCTACGTCGACGGCGCGAACCTGAACGCGCTGGTCGGGCTGTCGAAGCCGGGCCGGTTCGGGGCGGACGTGAGCCACCTGAACCTGCACAAGACCTTCTGCATCCCGCACGGCGGCGGCGGCCCGGGGGTCGGACCGGTGGCGGTCGGGGAGAAGCTGCTGCCCTACCTGCCCAACCATCCGCTGCGCCCGGAGGCGGGCCCGGAGACCGGGGTCGGGCCGATCTCGGGGTCGCCGTGGGGGTCGGCCGGCATCCTGATGATCCCGTGGGCCTACATCCGGCTGATGGGGGCGGCGGGGCTGCGCGAGGCGACCTCGGTGGCGGTGCTCAACGCGAACTACATCGCCCGCCGGCTCGCACCGCACTACCCCGTTCTCTACACGGGGCGCAACGGCCTGGTCGCGCACGAGTGCATCCTCGACCTGCGGCCGCTGACGAAGGAGACGGGCGTGACCGTCGACGACGTCGCCAAGCGGCTGATCGACTACGGCTTCCACGCGCCGACGATGTCGTTCCCGGTGGCGGGCACGCTCATGGTGGAGCCGACCGAGAGCGAGGACCTCGGTGAGATCGACCGGTTCTGCGACGCGATGATCGCGATTCGGGCGGAGGCGGCGAAGGTCGGCGCGGGGGAGTGGCCCCGGGAGGACAACCCGCTGCGCAACGCCCCGCACACCGCGGAGATGGTCACCGGCGACGAGTGGGCGCACCCGTACCCGCGGTCGGTGGCGGCGTACCCGGTGGCGTCGCTGCGCGCGGCGAAGTACTGGCCGCCGGTGCGGCGCATCGACGGCGCCTACGGCGACCGCAACCTGGTCTGCACCTGCCCGCCGGTGGAGGAGTTCGACGTGACGACCGAGCCGCCGCGGGTGCCCCGGCCTGCACTGACGCCGGCCTGACGCCGTGCGTCGCCGAGCGGAGAGCCGCTCCACTACCAGGTTCGCCGGGTAGCGGGGGGACCTTCCGCCGTATCTTGGTTGTGTCTCCAGAGGGGCCGGCGACGGGTCCGCCGCGAGTCCTTGGCACAATCGGCGCGACGGCACCAAAGTGCGGCTGGCGTGGGTTTGCACCACGGAAGGCGCACTCCTGGACAACCAGCCGGACGGGCGGGGCCCACAGCCAGCGAGACTGGCGGTGGGCCGGCACCCGGCCCGAAGGCTCGCGAAGGGGACTTTCCGCGATGCAGGAGCAGATGAACAAGCAACTCGGCCAGCTGCGCCAGACCGCGGTCGAGCTGGGCCTGGGGCCGGCGCTGAAGCTGGTCCGCCGTACCGTTCTGCCCAGCGCCCGGCGCAACGCGGTCGACGACCGACACCTCGCGCTGCTGCTGTCCTTCGTCCTGCAGGAGGACTCGAACTGCATCGACGTGGGCGCCCACCGCGGTGACGTGCTCAAGTCGATCGTGCTGCACGCCCCGCGCGGCGAGCACATCGGCTACGAGCCGCTGCCGCACCTGTTCGAGTACCTGTGCCTGGAGTTCCCGACCGTCACGCTCAAGCAGGCCGCGCTCGCCGAGAAGGCCGGGGTCAGCCCGTTCGCCTACATCCGCAGCCGGCCCGCGTACAGCGGCCTGCTCCAGCGGACGCCGGACGGCGCCGAGGACGTCGAGGAGATCGAGGTCGTCGTCGAGGTGCTCGACGAGACGCTGCCTCCCGACCACCGGCTCGACCTGATCAAGATCGACGTCGAGGGCGCGGAGTACGGCGTGCTCAAGGGCGGCGAGAAGCTGCTCTCCGCGAACCGCCCCTATGTGATCTTCGAGTTCGGTGCCGCCGCGCGGAAGTACGGGACCACCGCGGAGGACATGTACCGCCTGGTGGACGGTGACCTGGGGCTGCGCATCTTCGACATGGACGGCACCGGCCCCTACACGCTGGGCACGTTCCGCAAGACCTTCGACAACGGCAACCGCTTCAACTTCGTCGCGCACGCCTGATCGGGCCCGCACCGCGCGAAGCCGAGCGCGTCGGCGCCCGCTCCGGGATACTCGCCGGGTGGCGACGATCGACGGCATCGACGAGCTGAAGCGGGTCGAGGGCCAGGAGCTGGGAACCAGCTCCTGGCACACGATCACCCAGGAACGGATCAACACCTTCGCCGCCGCGACAGGCGACTGGCAGTGGATCCACACCGACGTCGAGAAGGCCAAGGACGGGCCGTTCAAGACGACGATCGCGCACGGCTACCTGACCCTGTCGCTGCTGCCGGTGCTGGTCGCGGAGATCGCGCAGGTCACCGGCATCACCATGGCGCTGAACTACGGCCTGAACAAGGTCCGCTTCCCGCAGCCGGTTCCGGTCGGCTCCCGGCTGCGCGGGAAGCTCCGCAACCTCTCGGTCGAGGAGATCTCCGGCGGCGCCCAGGCGGTCAACCAGCTCACCATCGAGCTGGAGGGCGCCGCCAAGCCGGCGTGCGTCGCCGAGTTCGTCGCCCGCTACCTGGTCTGATCTCCGGCTGTTCTGATCTTCGGCCGGCCCGGGCTCAGCCGAACGGGTCGGCCACGACCGCGGTGACGACCCGAACCGTCGGGCGCCAGTGCAGGCCGCCCGCGTCGGTGGACGGAGCGTGCCACCGGGTCAGCTCCTCGATCATCGCCGGGCCCTCGGCGTCGGAGATCTTCTCCAGCATGGGCCGCAGCGCCGTCCCCCAGGCCCAGCGCCACCAGTGGGGCACGTCGCGGAACACGAGGTCGGTGGCGACCAGTTCGTCCCGGGTGAGTTCGAAGCCGGTCGCGGTGAGCGCGTCGGCGAGCGCGCCCTCCGCCAGGATCGCGTGCCCTGGACGGCGCTCGGCCGGGCCGACCGAGGTCGCCAGCCGCAGCGGGTAGTCGGGGCGGTCCCACAGCGGGTCCGCCGGCCCGAACACGGTCACGGCCAGCCGCCCGCCGGGCCGCAGGACGCCGCGCCACCGGGCGAGCGCCGCCCCCGGGTCGGACAGCAGGAACAGGCCCATCCCGCAGAGCGCGACATCGACCGAGCCCGGTTCGACGGGCGGGTCCATCGCGTCGGCGATCGTCACGTCGACCCACGGCAGCCGGCAGTCCGCGACGTCGGCCGCGGTCAGGTCGACCATGGTCGGCGCCAAATCGAACGCCCGCACGGAGCCGGTCGGACCGGTCGCCTCGGCGGCCGGGAACAGCACGGCACCGCGCCCGCAGGCGAGGTCGATCACGTTGTCACCGGGGGAGATGCCGGCCGCGGCCACCAGGGTCTTGCCCAGCGGGCGGAAGAACGGCACACCGTGGACGTCGGCGTCGTAGTCGTACGCCGCACGGTCGAACACCGTGGCCGGGTGGGCCGGATCGGCCGGTCCGGTCTGGTCGGTCTGGTCGGCCGGGGCGGCTGCCCCGGCCACCGGTTCGGGCTCGGCCACCTCGGGCTCCGCCGGTTCGGGCGCCGCCAGCTCGAACTCCGCCAGCTCGAGCTGGGTCAGTTCGAGCTGGGTCAGCTCGTGGTCGGCCGTCTCGGGGTACGCCGTCTCGTACTCCGCCGACTCGCGTGCCGCGGGTACCGCCGGCCAGCCGCCCGCCGCCCGCGGGGCGAAGTAGGCGTTCTCGGGGGAGGGCGGGTAGATCTCGACCTCGCCGTCCCTGATCAGGATCTCGATCGGAGAGTTGTCCCGGCCCCGGTGCCCGCGCGGCAGGATCCGCTCCACAGTGATTTCCTCGATGGTGAAGCCACCCATCGTGATCGCCGACATCGCGACCCCGTCCACGGTGAGCCCGTCCATGGTGAGCCCGTCCACGCCGCGTGCCCTCTTCCGCCATGCCGCCTGGGGCGGCGTTCTGTCCTTGGCGTCTCAGCTAACCAGGACAGAACTACACATTCCGTCACCCAGATGGCCGACGGCCGTGTGGTCGGAGGGCTCGCGGCGGGGCGTTGTCAACTGGTCTGACCTGCGGAAATGTAATTTCACCGCTGAAGTTCGCGGCCCTTCACCCCCGGGTCCACCGGTTCGGACGAGACCTGTGCGGGGATGCCTGAACCGGCCATCGCGCTGTCTGAAGCGCCCTGGAGGTGGTCGGTCGTCCCGGGATCGGTGGGTCCGTCGCCGTCGTCCCCGCCGTCGACGGAGGTCTCCCCGGCGGCCGTGCGCTCCCGGGTCGGCCCCGCTTTTCTGGACGATTCGGACTTACTCGGCGTAACCGCCGTGCCGAGGGCCGTGGACCGGGCGCCGGCGTCGAGCTTGTCCGACTTCGCGGACCTCCCGGACCGACCCCCCGGCCCACCCGAGCCCCCCGGCCCGCCTGACCCGTTCGACCCGCCTGACCCGTTCGGCCCACCCGACCTGGTCGGCCCACCCGGCGACCCGGAACCGGAACCGGAACCAGACCCGGACGCGCCGCCGAGGCCGGTGGTCGCGGTCGCGAACCGCTCGCCGTGGATGTCCACCCGCGGCAGGAGCACGTCGACCCACCTGGGCAGCCACCAGTTCGCCCGGCCCAGCAGCGCCATCGTGGCCGGGACCAGCACCATCCGGATCACCGTCGCGTCGACCAGGACGGCGACCGCCATTCCGACGCCGACCATCTTCACGGTCACGTCCGGGTCCAGGGCGAAGCCCGAGAAGACGGCGATCATGATGAGGGCGGCGCTGGTGATCACCCGGCCGGTCGAGGCGAGCCCACGCACGATGCTGCCGTGCGGGTCGCCGGTGGCCACCCAGTCCTCCCGGATCCGGGAGAGCAGGAAGACCTCGTAGTCCATGCTCAGGCCGAACAGGACAGTGAACATCAACACCGGTAGCCAGCTCGACATCGGGACGCTGTGCGGCAGGCCGAGCAGGTCCGTTCCCCAACCCCACTGGAACACCGCCGTCACAACGCCGTAGGCGGCCGCGATCGACAGCAGGTTCATCACCGCGGCCTTGATCGCCACCACCGGTGAGCGGAAGACTACGGTCAGCAGCAGCACCGACACCCCGACGACGAAGCCGACCACCCACCACAGCCGCTCCGAGAGCAGCCCGGAGAGGTCGGCGAAGATCGCCGTCGTCCCGGTGATCGACACGCCGGGCGGCAGCACGTCCGCGCGAAGCCGGGCGACCAGGTCGGACGCGGCCTTGTCGCTCGGGCCGGTCGCCGGGATGACGCTGATCACCGCGGCCGCGCCGGACGGGGCGATCACCGGCGGCTCGACGGCCGTCACCCCGGGCACCATGGCGACCTTCGCGACCAGGTCCGCGAGCTCCGGCACCGGTAGCTGCCGCAGGTCGACGGCCAGCAGCAGCGGGCCGTTCTCCCCCGGTCCGTACTCGGTGGAGATCAGGTCGTAGGCCCGCCGCTGGGTCACGTCGGTCGGCGCGCTGCCGGCGTCCTGCGGCCAGGTGCGCATGGTCAGGACGGGCGCGCCGAGGGCCAACAGGAAGATCAGCGCGGCGAGTGCCCACGGCCGGGGGCGGGCGCCGATGCGCGCGGCCCACCGAGCGGTCAGGGTCGGCTTCGGCTTCGCCGGCGCCCCGTCCGAGCCGGTGCCGGAGGCCGAGCCGGAGCCGGAGGCCGAGCCGGAGCCGACGGTCGAGCCGGTGCCCGCCGGCCCGGTGGAGCGGGCGACGACCAGCTCGGCGTGCGCCCGGCGGCGCAGCACCCGCAGGTCCGCGAGTCCGCACAACGCCGGAACAAGGGTGACCGCGACGGCGACGACCGCTATGACAACGGAAGCCGTGGTGAACGCCGTCGTCACGTAGGTGTTGAGACCGACCAGTCGCAGGCCGGTCAGTGAGACGATCACCGTGAGGCCGGCGAAGACGACCGACATGCCGGCCGTCGCGTTCGCCCGCCCCGCCGCCTCGGCCACCGACAGGCCGGACCGCAGCCCCTCGACATGCCGGGTGACAAGGAGCAGCGCGTAGTCGATGCCGACGCCGATCCCCACCATCGACGCGAGGGTCGGGGCGATCGTGCTGACGGTCGTCGTCGCCGCGATCAGGGTGATGCCGGAGGCCCCGACTCCCAGTCCGATCATCGCCACCGCGATCGGCACCCCGGCGGCGATCACCGAGCCGAACGCGATCAGCAGGATGAACAGTGCGACGCCCACGCCGATCGCCTCGGCCCGGCCGTCGACCGACTGGAGGTTCTCCGAGATCTGACCGCCGATCTCGACCTGCAGCCCGGCGTCGCTCGCCGGGGCGGCCGCGGCGTAGACGGCGTCCAGGGCGTCGTGCCCGCCGAGCTGGGTGACCGGCTTCGAGTAGTGCACGGTGAACAGCGCGGTGTCACCGTCACGGGACAGCTCCGGCGGGCTGGCCACGATGGCGGACGGCACCTTGCCGAGCCGCTCGCCGACACTGGCCAGCAGGGCCGGGTCGAGCTGGGCCCGGTTCGCGCCGTGCAGCACGACGCGGGCATCGGCGCCGGCCAGGGTCGGGAAGCTCTGGCGCAGCAGATCGGTGCCGACCTGCGAGGCGGTGCCCGGGGCGTCGTAGTCGTCGCGCGGCTCGCCCCCCGAGCCCGCGGCCAGGCCCAGGGCCGCGACCAGCACGGCGAGCCAGATCCCGACAACCCGCCACGGCCGGGTGGCCGCGGCCGCGCCGATCCGGTACAGCAACCGGGACATCCGTCCTCCTCGACTCCGCTGGGCCGTCGTCTCGCTGGTGGATGAGGGGGTGGTGCGCGATAGTCGCGTGCACCAGTGAGAAGATTGACGGGGACTGCATGCGGCACGGCGGGCAGAAACCCTGGGCGAACACTATGTCGCCGAATGCGGCGTAATCGGGCGAATCGCCCACATCGGCTCGCCCGCTGGGACGCGGGAAGCATGCGGGCACGTCGTGCGCCCGCGGTGTCATGAAGACGACGCCCGCCAGTGCCGCCCGTCCGCCTCCGGCCCAGTGGCTCCGCCGCCCCGGCCGGCCGGGGTTCGAATCAGGGAACCGGGGCCCGGAGTCGGATCACAGTGCCTCGGCGGTTCCACTCACCGCCAGTTGGTCGTCGCCGCCTGCCGGGGGGAGAGCGCGGCCGCTGACGGCCACCCGGTCGCGCCCGGCGCTTTTCGCCGCGTACAGCGCGGCGTCGGCGGCGCCGAACAGGTTGAACGGGTCGGCGGCATGGGTGGGCACGGCGGCCGCCCCGACCGAGACGGTCACCGCGATCACCTGGCTCGCCCGCGTCCCAGGCTCGTCGGCGGCTCCGCCAGGGACGGTCCCGTCACCGGCCTTCCCCCCGCCGGCCGACAACGCGCCGGCCGGCCGGTCGCCGTCCGCCGGCGCGGGATGGCCTGCGGCGGGGCGGGCGCCGATCCGGATCGGCGTGCCGCCGACCTGACGGCGCAGCCGCTCCCCGACCACGGCGAGGTCGGTCTCGCGCAGGTTCGTGACCAGCACGGCGAACTCCTCGCCGCCGTAGCGGCCCAGGACGTCACCGGGCCGGGTCGCGGCCTGCAGGCGGTGGGCCACCTCGACGAGCACGGCGTCCCCGACGAGGTGGCCGTACCCGTCGTTGATCGCCTTGAAGTGGTCGACGTCGACCAGGAACAGGCCGAGTCGGGTGCCGTCGCGCAGCGCGCGGTCCACCGCCACGGACAACTCGCCCTCCAGATGCCGGCGGGTGTGCAGTCCGGTCAGGACGTCGGTGATCGCGGCCCGGTGCTGGTCGGCGACCAGACCCGCCATCCGAAGAATGATCAGGATGAACATCGCCGCGCTGGCCACCGCCACGACGACCAGCCCGCTGGTCTCCCCGCGTACGCACTGCACCGCGAGCACGACCGGGGCCACCAGCGCCGCGGCGGTCAGCGCGAGCAGGCGGGGGACGGAGAGCACCGGGCCGGGCCGGGCGCCCCCCGCGTCTAGGCGGCTCCGGCTCGGGTGCAGCGCGGCCGCGCCGAGGAACAGCGCGGCGGCCAGCCAGAGGACGTCCAGCTCACCGCCCACCCGGTAGTCGCCTTCGAGCTGGCGTGGCACGTAGCGGGCGTCGGCGGCCAGGAGGATGGCGAGGTGGGCGGCGAGCAGATAGAAGGCCGGCGGGCGCCGGCCGCCGTCGAAGAACAGGCGCAGGCTGGCCGCGAACAGGGCGAGATCGCCCACCGGGTAGGCCACCGAGGCCAGGCTCACCAGCGGGGGCTGATCAAGCGCCAGCCGCGGGGCGACCAGGTAGACCCAGGAGACCAGCGCCCCGGCGACGACCATCATCAGGCTGTCGAGGAGGCCGGCGATCCCCCCGGGCCGCCCGCGCCGCCGGGCCAGGATCATCAGGCCGGCCATCAGCAGCGGGTAACGCGCCAGGTGGCAGGCGTCCCAGAGGCCGGGGAAGCCGTCCGCGCCGGGCCCGCGGGAGCCGGTGAGCATCGCGTCCCCGAGCACCGACGTCGCCTGCGCGGCGGCGAACAGCCGCCACGGCAGACCGCCCGCGGGTGCGTGGGCCCGCCGGCTGACGGCGACCGCCACCACCGCCGAGCCGCTGACCAGCAGGTACAACGTCAGGCGCAGCGCGGACGTCCGGCCGGTGGTCGGTAGCGGGCCGACGGCGACCGCCACGGTCAGACCGCCGGCCAGGTACCAGGCCCACCCGCGGTTGGACAGCCGCGCCGTGAATCGGGCCGCCGTCACCGAGAATTTGGTGTCGCCGGCCACCGCACGCCGGACGGAAGGGACCGGGCCATGTTGAGCGTCTCCGATACGAGGGCCGGATCTGTGCGGGGGCGCCGGTTCCAGGGGCGCCGAGCCCGCGGGGTGAGGTCCGGGCGCGACCCCCGGCCCGCCCGCGGGGGTGGGGCGCCCCGTCGACCGCGGTGCCGCCGCGGCCCGCGTTGTCGGCCCGCGGCGTCGGTCCGGGCTGTCGCTCCGCGTGTCGTGTTACCCGGCAGGAGGGTTCGGATCGTCGGCTCCGGACCCGTGGCCCGTCTCGTAACCGTATCGGATGGTAGCTCTTCGTACACGCTTGTTTGACAGGTGGTGTGAGCGTTTGTCTGATTTTTGTTTCCGGCCGGGCCGCCCGGCGGCCCGGCGGGTCCGGGGTGGGCGGGGCGGCCCGGCGAGCGGGCGACGGTGGGCACCGGCGGTCGGACACGGCAGGGCGGGTGGAGTAAGGAACGTCTCCCCGGGCGCACTGCCGTTTCTTCTCCGGCCGATTACGCCGCTGTTCCCGGCGGACCGCCTACGGTGTCGCTGTCTTTGGTACCAGTTTTTACGATGTTCCCAGAGCCCACTGGCAGTGGGTGTGGTTCCCGTTCTCGACGGCCGCGTAGGACGCCCCGAGCTGGAGACACCTGTCGCGTACGGAGGAGAATCCGCCGGACGCGGAGTCGATGTCGAAGGCCAGGCCTCGGTAATGGTAGGAACTGCCGCCGGTGTGGGCGCCGCCGGCGAATTCGCTCACCCGGACGCTCCACCGGCCGCCGATGTCGACGAGCGCGCGCAGGACGGTGCCGCTCAGGTCGACCGTGCCGCCCGGAGCTCCGCCATAGGCGGATCGAGTGGCGGGGCGTCCCCGGGATGTGTCGAGCACGTTCTGCCGGGCCGTTGCGGTGTCCCGGACGCCCGACACGTGGACGGTCGCCAGCGTTATGGTGCTCCGGCCCAGAACCTGGTTTGCCGCCTGTACCCGGTTTGCCGGCGGAATGGTCACCGAGGGCCGGCCGTGGAAGCCGGCGTTGCCGAAGGCGAAGATTCCGCCGTCGGCGGCGACGAGCCAGTAGCCGGCGCCGTTCGGGGTGGCGGCGATGCCGACGACGGGTTGGTTCAGCGGCTGGCCGCTCATGCTGCCGTGGAAGCCGGCGTTGCCGAAGGCGAAGACTCCGCCGTCGGNTGCTGCCGTGGAAGCCGGCGTTGCCGAAGGCGAAGACTCCGCCGTCGGCGGCGACGAGCCAGTAGCCGGCGCCGTTCGGGGTGGCGGCGATGCCGACGACGGCCTGGTTCAGCGGCTGGCCGCCCATGCTGCCGTGGAAGCCGGCGTTGCCGAAGGCGAAGACTCCGCCGTCGGNNNCGACGAGCCAGTAGCCCTTCCCGTCGGGCGTCGCCGCGATGCCGACGACCGGCCGGTTGAGTGCCACGCCGCTGAGGTCGCCGTGGAAACCGGCGTCGCCGTAGTTCGCCACGGCTCCGGTCCGGCTGGCGATCCAGTAGCCGTTCCCCGAGGCGGATCTGGCTGTTCCGGCGACCGGGCTGTTGAAGGACGCCGTCGCCTGGGCCGGCGTGACGGAAAGGAGCCCGGCGCCGAGCAGCGTGGCGATGACCAGAATGAGTTGTGCCGGGTTGCGGCTGGATGGCCAGCGGATCTCCCGTGGCACATCCCTCCGGAGGTAGAAGGACGGCATTTTCGTCTCCCTGGTTCTGGTTGGCAGAATTGCCGTGGTGCCGGCCGGAGGCGGTGGCGGTCATCCGCCCGCGTGGCCGGTCCGGACACCGTTCCAGGGTTCTCGGGAGGCTCGGCGGGATCCAGCGTGCTGGTTACGTCCTTCGTCGAGGAGGTTCGAGTCGAACGAAAAGATGCCGTAGGTCGAAGGAAAACCTGAGGTAGCTGGTGTCGATTGTTTAACTATTCAAAATCAATGCGGCGTCGCGCTAATGACACTGCGCTTCCGTGTGTGCGCGTTGGGCGAGTCGACGTGCGAGGATGGGTGACGTTCAACGACCACGCGGGGGAGAAGTGGGTTACGAACGCCAGTATTTTGCTCAGGAGCTGCGCCGGGTCATGCAGGAGGCGGACGTCCGGCAGAACGAACTCGTCAGCGCGCTGCGGAAATCCGGCGAACCGGTGGAGCCCTCGACCGTCAACGGCTGGGTGAACGTCGGGCGGCCGAGTCTTCCCGGTGGGGGGCGCCGTCAGGTGGAGAAGATCGAGCGAATTCTGCGGGAGCTGGGCGCGCGGATACCCCGCGGAGCCCTGGTCGAGCTCTACCTCGTGGCCAAGGGCTGGACCCCGGCCGGAATCGAGCCGCGGCCGACGGGCCCGCCAGGCACCGCGCCCTCGCGGCTCGGCGCCGGGAGGGTGACGTCGACGCAGGCCCGCCGGATGGTCGACCGGCAGCGCAAGCGGCTGGCCGCGCCCACACCCGACTGGTCGGGGGCGGCGGCGGGCCGCCCGTGGCTCGCCTCAGGCGAGCCCGAGGACGGCGATGAACCGACGGGCCGCGGCACCGCCGGAGTCCAGGGCGACGGACCGGGCCCGCACGGTGTCGAGGTCGTCGAGCAGCGCGGCGTCGACCTCGGCCGCGGCGGAGGCGTCCCGGCCGCGGCCGGGACGACCGGCCGCGGAGTAGAGGAGGTCCAGGCCCGCCTCGGCCTCGTCGAACGCCGCCTCGTCGAAGTCCCAGTCGTCGTCCCGCGGGCGCGCCAGGCAGAGTAGCCGCACCGCGGCCGCGCCGTGCCTGGTCAGCAGGTCGTCGACGAAGGCCAGGTTGCCCAGCGACTTGGACATCTTGGTCCCGCCCGAACGGACCGTTCCCGGCCGCAGCCAGGCCCGCGCGAACGGTCGCACGCCGGTGGCGCGCTCGGCGAGCAGCGCCTCCACGGCGTGGTGCGGGAAGCGCAGGTCGGCGCCGCCGGCGTGCAGGTCCACGCTGGAGCCGAAGGTCGCCAGGACCATCGCCGCGCACTCGGCGTGCCAGCCGGGCCGGCCGGGCCCCCACGGGCTGGGCCAGCTCGGGTAGCCGCCGTCCGGCCGGGCGGCGCGCCAGACCGCGACGTCGAGCGGGTCGTCCCGCTCGGGGTCGTGCGGGTCGTCGTTGTACTCGGCGGCGAGCGCGATCGCTGCCGGCCGGTCGAGGCCGGCGCGTTCGGCGGCCTCGGCCGTCCGGGCGTAGACGCCGCCGGCGCGCTCGTAGGCGTGGCCGGCGCGCAGCAGTGCCGTCGCCAACTCGATCACCCGGGTCACGGCCGCGCGGGCGGTCGGCTCGTGGTCGGGCGGGCGGATGTCGAGCGAGGCCATCGTGCGGTCGAAGGCGAACCGCTGCAGCGAGGCGATCTGGTCGAAGGGCAGGCCGGTCCGGCGCGCCTCGTCGAACATCGCGTCGTCGACGTCGGTGATGTTGCGGGCCAGCTCGACCGGGATCCCGGCGCTGCGCCACACCCGGATCGCCAGGTCCGTCCACAGGTAGGTGGCCGCGTGGCCGAGGTGGGTCACGGCGTACGGGGTGATGCCGCACGCGTAGACCCGGGCTCGGCCCACCACCGGCAGCGGCGTTCCGCCCAGCCGCAGCACGGGGCGCATCGGGTTCAGTGCGACATCCACCGCCTCAGCATGCCACCGCGGTGCCGGGCGGACACAGGCGTCGTCCGGACCGCTCCCGGGTAGACCTGTCGGTATCCGCCCCGGGCGGACCCGGCCGATGTTCCGCGCGCCCCGCGGCGGCGGGGAGACGGATGGCGGGAACACGGGCCAACCCGTGGGTGCGTGACGAAGATGACCAAGAGGACTCGTCCGGGGGAGTGACGATTCGTCGCGCAACATCCATACTTTGGGACTCGCCGTTCGGTTGGCCTGGGGGCCGGTCGATCCCGCGGTCGGCGGCCGAGGAAAGTCGTAACGACCCAGGGCCCGGAAGGACGCCCTGTTGACCCGGGGACGTCTGCCCGGAAAGCTTCGCCCAGGTGGTTCGGCCTGTATGCGAACCACCTTGTGTTCCGCCGCTCACGTCTGCGCGGGCGTGACCGGCCTGGGGGGTTGGTCGTAACCAAGAAAGGCCTCGAGAGAGGGGCGTCCGTGCGAACGCTCGAACCCACCACCCTCGACCTCGACTCGATCGAGGTGGACAAGCTCAACAAAGGCGTCACGCTCAGTCTGCTGATACCCGCTCGCGGGCCTGAGGCGGCGCGGACGCTGGGAACCATCGTCGCGCTCAACCGGCAACGCTGGATGCAGGAACGCAGCGTCCTCGACGAGATCGGGGTCATAGTCGATCCCTCCTCGGACGGGGACGAGCACGATCTCGTCCGGATCGCGACCGAGGCGGGCGCGAGCTGGGTCGTGCGCGGCCAGTCCGTCCTGGAGCTCCACGCGGGGCGGGAGGCGGCCACGACCGGCGGCAAGGCGGGTGCGATGCGCAGCCTCGCCTACCTTGCGTTCGGAAATCGCCTCATATTCCATGACGCGGATCTCGAAAGCTACGACCCCGCCACCGTAGGTGTTCTGGCCGCCGCCGCGACGGCCGGTAACGCCCCGCTTTTCGTAAACGGAAGCTCGCGGAGGGTCACCGGGGACGGTCAGCCCGGTGGACGTACGACCGAGATGCTGCGCTCGCTGCTCTCGAAACAACTCGCGCGCTATGTGCCGTCCATCACGCGGGCAATCCAGCCGTTGATCGGGGAGTTCGTCATCGACGCCGACGTCTTTGCGGCGCTGGCGTTCTCCCGCGGCTACGGGGTGGAGACCTCGCTGAAGGTTCTGGCGCTCGACCTTCTCGACTACTCCGACTGTCTCCAGGTCGAACTGCCGATCAAGTATCAGGTTGGTCAGCACTATCACAACCTGGTGAAGCAGTTCCATGAGATCAGTTTCACAATCGACGTTCTGGAGGCGTACTTCCAACGCCGCCGGGTCGATCCGCACGTCGCCATCTGGCAGATTGCCGACAACTACGAACTTCTATTCCCGGGCCGGACGTACGCGCTGCACCGGCCGCCGGGTTACGACGACATCGACTTCGTCCCGCGGCTGGGTTTCTACCAGCCGCTCGCGACGTCGTCGGCCTACCAGGCTCGGCTGCCCGAGATCAAGAGCGCTCGGCGTGCCGCCCTGGACACGCTGAGCAGGCGGATGCGTACCTCCGCCTGAGAACACCGGCCCGAGTGCCGGCCTGACCGCCTCCCGGCGGTCAGGCCGGCACCGGGGTGGCCGGCCCGGCGGCGCCGTCCGCGCGGGCGATCACGGCGTGGTGATCGATGGGGGCCCGGTGGCCGGCCCGGTCCAGCGCGCCGAGCATCTGCTGGTCGAAGAGCCCCTGGCTGCCGGCCAGCGGCTCCGGCATGTGCCCGAACAGCTCCAGCGCGATCAGCCCGTGCAGCTGGGTCCACACCGACATGCACGCCGCCCCCCCGGCCGGGGGGAGGTCGGCACAGTCCCAGGCCAGCAGTCGCTCGCGCAGGCCGGGCGACAGCTCCGCCTCCAGAGGTGACGGGTCGATGTCACCGGCCGCGATCGCCTCCGCCATGCACCGGAACATCACCGCGACGGACCGCTCGAGCTCGTTGATGAGTGCTTCGCTGTGGTCGGTGAGGTCGGTCGGCTGCGGGCCGAAGATCAGCGTGTACTCGGTGGGGCTGTCCTTCGCCCACTGACGGTGGGCCCGGGCGACGAGGAGCCAGCGGACCGCGTGGTCGTCAGCGGGGGCCGTGGCGAAGGCCGCTTCGAGCGCGTCGGCGAGCGAGGCATAGGCGTCCTGGGCGAGCACCGAGATCAGCGCGGCGCGGCTGTCGAAGTACCGGTAGAGCGCCGAGGGTGTCATCCCCATCGCGCGGGCGACGGCCCGCAGCGAGAGCGCCGCGGCGCCGTGCTCGGCGAGCTGTGCGTGGGCGGCGGCTTTGATCTCCTCGATCGTCGCCTGGCGGACTCGTTCGCGGCGGGGGGCTGTGCTCGTCACATCGCAATGCTGCGGTCAGTGGTGACTGGTGTCAACTTTCGAGAACAGGGGTCTTGACGGCGACGGGTGTGAGCGAACACTGTTCTCTCAAGCGATCGGTTCTCTCGGGAGGGTCCCGTGTTCACGGCAGTAGCCAAGCTCGTCACCAATCGGCCACGACTCGTGCTCCTGGTAACCCTTGCCGCGCTCCTCGGCGCCGGGGTACTGGGGATGGGCGCGTTCGGCAAGCTGGAGTCCGCGGGGTTCGACGACCCCGCCTCCGACTCCAGCCGGGCCGCCGACCTCGTCGACGACACGTTCGGCGGGGAGCCGAACCTCGTCCTGCTCGTCACGGCCCGCTCCGGGGCCCCGGGCACCGACCCGCCGGCCGTCGACACCCCCGCGGTGGCCGGCGCCGGCCGGCGCCTCGCCACCGAGCTGGCCGCCGAGCCCGGGGTGACCAACGTGTCGTCCTACTGGACGGGCGCCTCGCCGCTGGTCTCCGACGATGGCCGGGCCGCGCTGGTCCTGGCCAGCGTGGACGACGACCACGAGTCCGACCTCGTCGCGAAGTACGAGGACCTCTACCAGGCCGGCCAGCCCGGTGGGCCCGAGGCCGACTCCCCGGTCACCGTCCGCCCCGGTGGCGCGGCGACCGTCGGGGAGGACATCAACGGCCAGGTGGGCGCGGACCTGGCCGTGGCCGAGTCCATCGCGATCCCGATCACGATGGTGCTGCTGGTGATCGCCTTCGGCGGTCTGCTCGCCGCGCTGCTGCCGCTGGGGATCGGGCTGGTCGGCATCCTGGGCGGCTTCGCGTTCCTGTCGGTCGTCGGTGGCCTGACCGACGTGTCGATCTTCGCCGTGAACCTGACCACGGCACTCGGCCTCGGCCTCGGTATCGACTACGCCCTGCTCATGGTCAGCCGTTTCCGGGAGGAGCTCGCCGCCGGACACGACCGGGCCACGGCGACGGCGAACACGGTGCGCACGGCGGGGCGCACAATTCTGTTCAGCGGCGCGACGGTGATCGTGGCGCTCGCGGTGATGCTGGTCTTCCCGCCGTACTTCCTGAAGTCCATGGCGTACGCGGGCATCGCGGTGACCGCGGTCGCCGTGGTCACCGCCGTCACGGCGCTGCCCGCCGTGCTCATGCTGCTCGGCCCGCGGGTGAACGCGCTGCGCGTCGGCGGCCTGATCGGCCGGCTGCGCCGCCGCCGGGCCGGGACCCCACCAGCCGTCGAGACCGGGCCAGTCGCCGAGACCCCGGCACGGCCGGCGGCGGTCACCGGGCAGGATGCGCCGCGGGACATGCCGCGGGAGGTCGTCGAGTCGCCGTTCTGGCGCCGGGTGGCGACCGCGGTGATGCACCGCCCGCTGCTGGCCGGGCTGCCCGTCATCGCCCTGCTCCTCGCGCTCGGCGCGCCGTTCCTGCACGTCGAGTTCGGCACCCCGGACGACCGGGTCCTGCGCGACAGTGCCTCCAGCCGGGCCGTCGGGGACGTCCTGCGCGACGATTTCTCCTCCAACGACGCCGGGGCGATCGTCGTCGTCCTCACCGGCCCGGCCGGGCGGCTCGGCACGGCGGGCATCGCCGACTACGCCGAGGAGCTGTCCGGGCTGGCCGGCGTCGCCCGGGTCGACAGCTCCGCGGGCATCGTGCTCGACGGCCGGGTCGTCGTGCCGCCGGGGCCGACCACCGAGCGCTACGCCGCCGACAACGCCGCCTACCTGCGCGTCGTGCCCTCGGTGGAGCCGCACTCCGACGAGGCCCAGGCGCTGGTCGGCGTGATCCGGCGCACGGCCACCCCGGCGGGCACCGAGGCGCTGGTCGGCGGTCCGCCGGCGGTGCTCGTCGACGGCAAGGCGACCATCGGCGACCGGCTCCCGCTGGCCATCGGCCTGATCGCGCTGGCCACGTTCGTCCTGCTGTTCCTGTTCACCGGCAGCGTGCTGCTGCCGCTGAAGGCGATCGTGATGAACGGGCTGACGCTGACCGCCGTGTTCGGCGTGGCCGTATGGATCTTCCAGGACGGCCATCTCGCCGGGGCGCTCGGCTTCACCCCGGGCCCGCTCGACACGTCCATGCCGGTGCTGCTGTTCTGCATCGCGTTCGGCCTGAGCATGGACTACGAGGTCTTCCTGCTCTCCCGGATCAAGGAGGAGCACGACGCGGGCGCCTCGAACACCGAGGCGGTCGCCGCCGGCCTCGCCCGCACCGGTCGCCTGGTGACGACCGCCGCGGCGCTGCTCGCGGTCACCTTCCTGGCCTTCGGGACGTCCTCGGTGCGGTTCATGCAGATGTTCGGCCTGGGTACGGCGCTGGCGATCCTGCTGGACGCCTCCCTGATCCGCGGGGTGCTGGTGCCGGCGTTCATGCGGGTGGCCGGGCAGGCCAACTGGTGGGCGCCGAAGCCGCTACGGGTGCTGCACGCCCGGATCGGCCTCAGCGAGGGCGCCGCGCCGCCCACCGGTGACCCCGCCGGTGACCCCGGTGACGGGCCCACCGGCGAGGGCGTCAGAAGCGCTCGAAGCCCCGCCGGCGCTCCCAGTCGGTGACCGTCCGCTCGTAGCCGGCCAGCTCGACGTCGGCGGCGTGCGCCAGGTGGTCGACCACCCGCTCGCCGAACGCGGCCCGGGCCGTGGCGCTCTCCCGCCACGCCCGGGCCGCTTCGCGCAGCGAGGTGGGCAGCCGCGGCACGTCCGGCGCGGCGAAGGCGTTCCCGGCGCGCGGCGGCTCCAGTGCCAGCCGGTTCTCGATGCCGTGCAGCCCGGCGGCGATCATGCCCGCGATCGCCAGGTAGGGGTTGGCGTCGCCGCCGGGCACCCGGTGCTCGACGCGCAGCGACCGGCCGCGCCCGACGACCCGCAGCGCGCAGGTGCGGTTGTCCAGGCCCCAGGCGATCCCGGTCGGCGCGAAGCCGCCGGGTGCCAGGCGCTTGTACGAGTTCACGGTGGGTGCGTAGAGCAGGGTGAGATCGGCCATGCAGGCGAGCTGGCCGGCCACGAACCACCGCATCAGCTCCGACATCCCGTCCTCCGGGCCGGCGAGGACGAAACCGCCGTCGGCGGCGCGCAGGGAGAGGTGGACGTGGCAGGAGTTGCCCTCGCCCTGGTCGTACTTGGCCATGAAGGTCAGGGCCCGCCCGGCCGCGCCCGCGATCTTCTTCGCGGTGGTCTTGTAGAGCGCGTGCCGGTCGCAGGTGCGCAGCGCCTCGTCGTACCGGAAGACGATCTCGTACTGGCCCGGGTGGACCTCGGCCCGCGCCGACTCGACCGGCACCCCGGCCGCGGCCATCGCCCGGCGGATCGACCGGACGAGATCGTCCATCCGCTCGGTGCCGGCGAGCGCGTAGTCGACGTTGTAGGAGCTGGCCGGGGTGAGCCGGGTGTAATCGCGCCGGGCGGCCTTGCGGTACGACTCGTCGAACACCAGGAACTCCAGCTCGGTGCCGGCGAGCGCGCGCAGCCCCAGCGCCGCCAGTCGGTCCAGCTGCCGGCGCAGGACGGTCCGCGGCGCCACGTCCACCGGCGTCCCGTCGGGCCAGACCGTGTCCGCGATCACGATCGCGGACTCCGGGTGCCACGGCGCGCGCCCCAGCGTCGACAGGTCCGGGACGAGCCGCAGATCCCCGAAGCCGCCGTCCCACGGGTCGTAGGCGTAGCCGGGGCCGGTCTCCATCTCCACGTCGACGGCGTGCAGGTACGCGCACGCCCCCAGGCCGTCACCGCCGAGCACCTCCGCGCGGAAGTACTCCGGGGACAGCCCGGTCCCCACCAGCCGGCCCTGCAGGTCCGGCACGGCGACGATCACCTCGTCCACGTCGCCGGGCAGTGCCGCCGGCTCCGGGGGGTCCGCCGGCCCGGGGATCACCCGAGGTCCGGCCGCGGCGGGGCGAGCACCAGCGGGTTCGCCACCGTGCCGTGCAGGACGTCGAACTGGGCGTCCCGCCCGGAGCGGTCGTGGAAACCCGCCCCGGCGAACTGCTCCCGGTTGAGGCAGACCCGCTCGAACGACGGGGTCAGCAGGTCGACCGCGGCGAACCGCTCGGCGTACTCCGGATGGGCCCGCTGGTAGTCCTCCACCGCGTCGCGCACCAACGACCAGAACTCCTCCTCGGGCACGCCGAGATGGTCGGCGGCGATCACAGAGAAGAAGCGGAAGTGGCCGGCGAACACCGCGGAGAGCACCGAGTGGGCGAGCAGCGGGCCCGGCCAGTGGCGGCACAGCGCGCCGGCGCCGCCGTCCGTCGCCGCCCGTTCGGGGAACTCGCCCTCGACGAGGTCGATGTCCGCGCCGAAGTCCTTCACCGCGATCCGCCGCGGGACCTCACCGGCGTCGAAGACGCAGATCACGTTCTCACCGTGCGGGGTGAACGCCACCCCGTACACGTACAGGTAGTGCAGCAGCGGCGGGAGCAGCGCCCGCAGCAGGGCGGCCAGCCACCGGTCCGGCGCCAGCCCGGAGCGGCGGACGAGCTCGGCGGTCAGCGACTCGCCGTCCGTGTCGACGGTGAGCAGGCAGGCCATGGTCCGGGCCCGCTCGCCGGGGGCGAGGAAGGAGGCGACCGGCTCCCGCCAGAGCACCCCGAGCAGCTCGTGCAGCCGGTAGGGGGCGTCCGGCACGGCGTCGAAGGCGGGATGCGCGACGGTGGCCCCGGCGGTCTCGGGCAGCGCGATGACGCCGGTGGCCCGCAGCACCGGATCGTTGTGGGCGAGCGACACCAGCCACGCCGAGACGGCCGGGCCGGCGGTGGCGTCCGCGGCGGACATCCCGCGCCACACCAGCGTGTTGCGGATCATCAGCGCGAGCTTGACGTCGCCCCGCCCCGGGGTGTCGACGTTCGCCACCGTGCGCACGGACTGCAACGGCAGGTACCGGTCGGGCGCCTCGCCGAGGTCGACCAGCCGCCCGGTGGCCAGCGCGCCGGCGAACAGCGGCGCGACCACGTTCTCCCACTGCCACGGGTGCATCGGCAGCCACACGTACCGCTCGGCCAGCGCGACGGTGTCCGCCCTGGCGGTGTCGGCCCCGGAGGTGTCCGGCCGAGCGGTGTCCGGCCGAGCGGTGTCCGCCCCGACGGGGCCGGTCCCGACGGCGCGCTCGACCGCGGCGCGCAGGACCGCACCGAACTCGGCCCGGGTCGCGGCGGAGAGCTCGGCCGCGCGCAGCCCGACGGCGTCCAGGCCGGGGCCGGTGACGAGACGGGCCAGCTCGGCGTGGGCCGCCACCCAGCGCAGCCGGAACGGGCGGCGGGCCTCCGGGGCGTACCGCGCCGCGTCGGCCGCGTCGAACCCGAGCCGTCCCTTGTTCGCGATCATGCAGGGATGGCCGGTCTGGTGTCCCTCCAGCTCCAGGTGGGAGAGGTCGGCGAGCGCGCGGGCGGGCAGGGCCGTCCGCAGGAGCTCGGCGTCGGCGCGCTGGGTGGCCGTCACCTCCCGCACGACGTCGGTCAGGACGTCCCCGGACCAGCCCAGGCCCTGCCGGGTGTCGAGCAGGAACCGGGTCGGGTCCCAGGCCGGCTCGCCGTCGCGGCGCAGTGTCGCCGGGTCGGGCCACCAGGTGCCGAACGTGCCGCGCCGGGCGGTGAACGTGTACGTGACCGGGCCGCACTCGATCCGGTACGGCGCCGGCGCGCCCCGCCCGACCGGCGGCGGGGTGCGCGGCGGGGCCGCCGGCTCGGCCCGCGGGACGAGCAGCTCCTCGTAGGCGAGCTCCGCGATCAGCCGAGTGAGCAGCGCCAGCCCGGCCGCCCGCCACCGCCGCGCGGCGTCCGCGGCGCCCGTGGCGGGCCGCCGCGCGGCGTCCGTCGAGGGTTCGCCGGTCACCGGCCGGCCCCGCCGACCTCGACGGGGCGGACCGGGGCGGGCCCGCCGGGCGTCCGGGGCCCGGCCGGGGCGCCGAACGTGGTGAACGCGGCCGGGCGGGGCAGGCGGTGCGCCCGCCCCGCGGTGAGATCGTCGAGGATGACCGCCGCCCGCCAGGCCCCCAGCCCGAGGTCGGGCGCGCCCACGCCGTGGGTGTGCAGCTCGGCGTTCTGCACGTAGATCCGCCCGCTGACCCCCGGCTCGGTGGCGACCCGGTACCGCTCGTCGACCTTGAACCGGCCGCCGGCGTCGAGGTCGAGCAGCCCGGCCACCGGGTCGAGCAACGCCGGCCGCCGCGCCGCGTAACCGGTGGCGAGCACGACCGCGTCGGTGTCGACGGTGAACTCCCGCCGCTGGTCCCGGTGCCGGCAGCGCAGGTGGTAGCCGGGCTCCGCCCCGTCCTGGGCCACCCCCTCGACCGACACGTTCGGCAGCAGCAGGGCGTCCGGGTCGGCGCCGCCGATGCTGCGCTCGTAGAGCAGGTCGTAGATCTCGGCGAGGGTCTGCGCGTCGACGCCCTTGTACAGCTGCCACTGGCCGGGGACGACGGCGTCCTTCGTCTCCTGGTCGAGCCCGTGAAAGTAGCGGACGTGGTCGGGAGTGAACTGCTCCAGGCCCAGTTTCGAGTACTCCATGGGGGCGAAGGCCCTGGTCCGGGTGATCCAGGCCAGCGAGCGCCCCGTCCCGGGCCGGGAGCGGAGAAGGTCGAGGAACACCTCGGCGCCGGACTGCCCGGAGCCGACCACGGTGACGTGCCGGGCGCCGTCGAGCTGGTCGCGCCGTCCCAGGTAGTCGGCCGAGTGGAACACCCGTGGGCCGGTCACGGCGGCGAAGGCCGCCGGGACGGTCGGCTCGGTGCCCACGCCGAGCACCAGGTTGCGTGCCGTCACGGTCACCGGGGCCGGGGCGCCGGCGTGGTGGACCGTCACCCGGAACAGGGCGGCGTCGGGATGCCAGCGCACCGCGTCGACCCGGGCGCCGAAGTGGGCCGACCCCAGGGCGTGCGCCACCCAGCGGCAGTAGTCGTCGTACTCGCGGCGCGGCAGGTGGAAGCGCTCGTAGAGGTAGAACCGGAACAGCCTGTCGTGCTCGCGAAGGTAGGACAGGAACGACCAGCGGCTGGTCGGGTCGATCAGCGTGACCAGGTCGGCCAGGAACGGCACCTGCAGCGACGTGCCCTCGAGCAGCAGCCCGGGATGCCAGCGGAACGCGTCCTGGCGCTCGAAGAAGGCCGTCCGCAGGCCCGGCACGCCGTCGGCGAGCGCCGCCAGCGACAGGTTGAACGGGCCCAGCCCCACCCCGAGCAGGTCGTAGGGCGCGCCGGCGGACTCCTCAGGCCCGGCGCCGGGGGAGGATGACATCACGTGCGGACCTCCACGAGCGGATTGGGTATCTCCACGTAGACGGACTGGCTCGCCACCGGCCCCACCAGCTCGTCCCGGCCGTCCACGCACATCCGCAGGTTGGCCTTGCAGGGCAGGGTGGGCGCGTCCAGCAGCCGGTCCAGCAAGCCGTGACCGGGCAGCTCCGAGCGCAGCGCGAGCAGCGCCTCCCGCAGGCAGCGCAGCAGGTCCGGCTCGTCGGCGATGCCCGCCGCGCCCAGCGCCCCGACGACGGCGAGGGCGTTGTTCACGACGGCGTAGTAGACGACCCGCTGCTCGACCAGGTCGTCGTCGAACACCGCGGGCAGGCCTTCGCCGAGGCCGGGGACCTCGCGCCGCGCGGCCTCGGCGCGCGAGGCGGCCAGGTAGTAGCCCTGGCTGTCGCGGTACCACCCCGCGACCGGCCAGCCCCGCTCGTCCAGCGAGACGAGGGTGTTCTGCAGGTGGGCCTCCAGCCCGACGCCGCGGCGCAGGTAGAGGTCGAGCACCGGGATGACGAGCACCCGCAGGTAGCGGGCGAACCACTCGCGGGCCACCGCCCCGGTCGACGCCCGCCCGGTCGACGCCCGCCCGGTGGAGGCCGGCCCGGCCAGCTGGCTGATCAGCCCGGCGAGCATCGAGCGCCGCGAGCGCCCGGGAGCCCCCGGCTCCAGATCCGGCCGGTCGGCCACCAGCGCCGCGGCGCACGCGACCCGGTCACCGGCGCCGAACGGGTTCGTCCGTACGGCGCACTCCAGCCCGTCGGCCCGCGCCCCGACCCAGGACGGCTCGCCGACGAGCCGGAAGGCCGGGTGGCGGTCCCGCAGCCACCCGTCCAGGGCCAGCCGGGCGTACCTGGCCATCTCGGCGCCCAGCTCCAGCTCGTCGCGGTGCAGCGTGCGCCGCGAGTTGGTGATCCGCATGCCCAGCGAGAGCTTCAGCATGACCGGCGCGTCCGGCCGCCAGACGGTGCGCAGCGACGCCGTCGGGAACCACGGCGGGCCGGCCGGGCCGAGGTCGACCAGCCGGCCGTCGGCGAGCAGGCTGGCGACGTCCGGGCGGGCGGGCACGGCCCGCGCCTGCCACGGATGGGCCGGCAGGGCCAGGTACCCCGCCGGCAGCGCCGGCAGTCCGGGCCCGGCGCCGCGCAGCGACGCGAGCAGCGCGGACGGGTCCGGGCCGCCGTGGCGGGCGATGTCGGGGTGCGCGGCGAACCAGTGCAGTGGGAAGGAGCCGTCCAGCTCGGGTGAGTACCGGGCGCACTCGGCCTCGGGCGCCTCCCCCCGGTTCTTGGCGGCGGGGTGGAACGGGTGCCCGGTGACCAGGGCGCGTTCCGCGGCGAGGAAGGGCTCGGCGGGCGCGAGACGGGGGAACGCGATGATCCGCGCGATCCACCCGGCCGAGTCGAGGACGCGGGCGAGTGCCGTCCGCCCGGCCGCGGCCGGCGCCCCGGCCGCGGCCTCGCGGATCAGGAGCGCGGCGAGCAGGCCGGCGTCGAGGGGGACACCGCCCAGCCGCGGTCGGTCGAAGCGGTGCCAGCCGGTGGCGGAGCGGTAGGTCACCGCGACGTCCACGGTGAGCCCGGTGGTCGGCAGCTCCAGCCGCAGCCGCGCGTCACCAGGGTGCGGCGGCGGCCCGAACTCCCGGGTCCAGCAGCGCAGCAGCACCTCGGTCACGACGTCGTCGGCGGCGTCCGCCACGTTCACCCCGGGCGTCTGCGCCACGGCGCGCGCCGCCACCGCGGCGGCGGGACCGCTCGGGTGGGTCACGCCGCCGGCTCGGCGGCCAGCTGGTCGCCGGTCGCGGCGACGAGGGCGAGCAGCGCGGAGACGTCGGCCGGCGTCGCGGCCGGGTTCAGCAGCGTCAGCTTGAGGTGGACGGCGCCGTCCGGGCCGGCCGTGGTCCGCCCGACGACCGCCGCGCCCGCGGCGAGCAGCCGCAGCCGGATCGCCGCGTTCAGCCGGTCGAGTGCCCGCCCCGCGAGGGGGGCGCGGTCCCGGTGGTGGACGTAGCGGAAGAGCACGGTGCTGAGGGTCACCGGTGCCGAGAGCGCGAACCGTTGGTCCGCCTCGATGACGGCCGCGGCGTGCCGGGCGAGGCGGTGGCAGGCGTCCACCAGGGCGCCGAGCCGGTCCCGGCCCAGCGCGCGCAGGGTTACGGCGATCTTGAACGCGTCCGGTCGGCGGGTGGTGCGCAGCGACCGGCCCAGCAGGCTGGGGTAGCCGGCGGCGGTCTCGTCGGCCGGGTTGAGGTAGGCGGCCTCGGTCTCCAACCGCTCCCACCCCCGGCCGGACGGGGTGAGGAAGACACCCGCGGGGGCCGGTTGCCAGCCCAGCTTGTGCAGGTCGAGGGCGATCGAGTCGGCCTCGGCCAGCCCGGTGAGCAGCCCGGCGAGCCGGTGCGAGAACAGTGCGCCGCCGCCGTGCGCCGCGTCCACGTGCAGCCACCCGGGCGCCGGGTGCGCCCGCACCGCCGCGGCGATCTCGCCCAGCGGGTCGACGGCACCCGCGTCGGTCGTGCCCGCCGTCGCGACGACCACGGCGGGCCCACCGTGGCGGGCCAGCGCCGCCCGCAGGGCGCCGACGTCCATCCGGTGCGCCTCGTCGACCGGGACGGTGATCACCTCGCCGAGCCCCAGCAGCCCGGCGCCGCGGCGCACCGAATGATGGCCGGCCGCCGAACAGAGGACGGCGCCCCGCGCCCCGCGGCCACCGCCACCACCGCCGTCGGCGTCGTGGCCGTGGGCGCCGATCAGCAGGCCCATCAGGTTGGACTCGGTGCCGCCGGTGGTCACCGTGCCCACCGCGCGCGCCGGGTCCAGGCCGGCCAGCTCGGCCAGCGCGGCGACGACCTCCGTCTCGACCGTCGTCGCGGCCGGGGCCTGGTCCCAGGAGTCCAGCGACGGGTTGAGCACGCTGACCGCGAGATCGGCGGCGACGGCGACGGGCAGCGGCGGGCAGTGCAGGTGCGCCGCGCAGAACGGGTCGGCGGGGTCGGCCGACCCCGCCGAGAGCATGCGGGTGAGGGCGTCGAGCGCCGCGGCCTCGCCGCTGCCCGCCGCGGTGAGCAGCCGCCCGCCGCCGAGCGCGGCCAGCGCCGCCCGCCGCACGGCCCCCGGCCCACCGGCCGGCAGCGGGCCGACCCGGTCACGGCGGCCCGCGTCGAGCGCGCCCAACGCGACGCCGAGCAGGTCCCGCAACTCGTCGGCCGGGCGGTGCCCCGGCCTGGTCATTCCGCCTGCTCGGTCGCCGCGGTGACGGACTCCGCGAGGATCTCCAGGGCGAGGTCGGCCTCGTCGTCGGTGACGGTCAGCGGTGGCAGCAGCCGCAGGACCGAGTCCTCCCGCCCGCCGAGCTCGATGATCAGACCACGGGCGAGGCACTCGGATCGGATCGCCGAGGCGAGGCGGGGGTCCGCCGGGCGGGCGCCGATCTGGTCCGGCGCGGCCTCGGCCGAGACGACCTCCAGCCCGAGCATCAGGCCGCGCCCGCGGACGTCGCCGATGAACACCCGGCCGCGGGCGATCTCCCGCAGGCCGGTCAGCAGCCGCTCGCCGGTCACGGCCGACCGCTCGGCCAGGGCCTGCGTCCGCACGAGCTCGAGCGTGGCGCGCCCGGCGGCCATGGCGAGCTGGTTGCCGCGGAACGTGCCGGCATGCGCGCCCGGAGCCCAGGTGTCCAGCTCGGCGCGGTAGGCGACGATCGCCAGCGGCAGCCCGCCGCCGATCGCCTTGGACATGACGAGCATGTCGGGCACCACCCCGGCGCGCTCACAGGCCCAGAACGTGCCGGTGCGCCCGACCCCGGTCTGCACCTCGTCCAGGATGAGCGGGATGCCGCGGCGGGTGGTGAGCTCGCGCATCGCGCGCAGCCAGGCGTCCGGCGCCGGGATGACCCCGCCCTCGCCCTGCACCGGTTCGAGGATCATCGCCGCCGGGCTGGTGATCCCGCCGCACGAGTCGTCGAGCAGCCGCTCGACGTAGCTGGCCGAGATCTCGGCGCTCGCCGCGCCGCCGACCCCGAACGGGCACCGGTAGGGGTAGGGGAACGGCAACCGGACGACCGCCCCGGTGACCGGCAGCGGCTCCTTCACGGCGACCTTGCCCGTCACGGCGAGGGCTCCGGAGGTCATCCCGTGGTAAGCGCCGGTGAAGGCGAGCACGTTGTGGCGTCCGGTGACCGTCTGCGCCAGCTTCAGCGCCGCCTCGACGGCGTCCGCGCCGGTCGGACCGCAGAACAGCAGCTTCGGGTCCTCCCGCAGCCCGGGCGGCAGGTCGCGCACCAGCTCCTCGGTGAACGCGTCCTTCTCCGGGGTGGCGATGTCGAGGGCGTGCAGCGGGGCGCCCGAGCGCAGGACCCGCTCGATCTCCTCGACGACGGCCGGGTGGTTGTGGCCGACGGCCAGGGTGCCGGCACCGGCCAGGAAATCCAGGTAGCGACGTCCGTCGGCGCCGACGATCCAGCAGCCCGCCGCTTCGACCGGCACGATCGGCAGGGAGCGGGCGTAGGTTCGGGCGGCGGATTCGCGGGCCTCCTGCCGGGCCAGGATCGCCGGCGCCGCAGCCGGATTCGCGCCGTCGGGGCCGACACCGACATCGGCGGGCGAGATCGTCGTCACGGGCGATTCCCCTTCGAACGGTCCGGGTCAAGGAAGGCTAACTTAATTCATTCTCGATCTCCGGCCTGTGAACGAGCAGAGGTCTTCCTCTCGTGGCGACCCGCACGGTCGCGGTCGCCCGCACGGGAACGTTGCCCTTCGTAAGGTTACGATCGCCCAGGGGCCGAAACGGGTCGTTTGTGGTGTCTTCCAGGCGTTGGGCGTCACCCAGGGCGGCCGGTGGCCGCTGCGCGTAACGCCGCCGGGCTTGCGCGTCGCGCGTCAACACCGTCATCGTCACATGTCAGGACGTCGGACGTCGCGCGGGAAACCGGGTCGGGCGGTGCGGTCCTGGTCACGGGCGCACGGGCGCCGGAAGGGTGCGCCGTGCTGGATCTCCCCGTCTCCGCCGCGCCGCTGCGCGCGCTCGGCCCCGATCGGCTGCCGGCGGCGGTGCTCGCCTGCCTGCGGGAGTGGCCCGCGCCGCTGGGGGAGATCGGCGCCTACCTCTACTCGCCGGCGGTCGCCGCGGCGCGGGCCGCCGAGCTGCGCCGGCACCTGCCCGACTGGGCCGAGCTGTACTTCGCGGTCAAGGCGAACGCCTATCCGCCGATCCTCGACGCCCTGCTCGCCGGGAGCGACGGTGCCAGGAGCGGCGGTGCCGGCACCGGCACCGGTGCCGGTGCCGGTGCCGGTGCCGGTGTCGACGGGTTCGAGGTCTCCTCGGCGCGCGAGCTCGCCCTGGCCACCGAGGCCGTGGCGCGGGCCCGGCGGCGGGCTGGGGCGGAGGTGGCCGGGCGGCACCGGTCCGGCCGGGCGCGGCTGGTGGCGTCCGGGCCGGGCAAGTCGGTGAGCCTGCTGCGCGCGCTCCTCGGCGCGGCGCCGGCGGAGGGAGCCGCGCCGTCGGCGGGGGGAGCCACGGTGCCGGTCGATGTCGTCAACGCCGAGAGCCCGCTGGAGCTGCGGCGGATCGACGCCGTGGCGGCGGAGACGGGGCGGCGGGCCGCCGTCGCGCTGCGGGTGAACCCGGCCCGCGTCGGCCTCTCCGGGGCACTGCGGATGGGTGGGCGCCCGACCGCCTTCGGGATCCAGGAACGGGACGTGCCCGCGGCCGTCGAGCTCGCCCGCGCACTGCCGTGGATCGACCTGGTCGGCTTCCACGTCCACGCGGTGTCGGGGAACCTCGACGCCGCCGCGCACCTGGACTACGTGCGGTGGTGCCTGGACTTCGCCACCCGCCAGGCCCACCTGGGCGGTGTCGACCTGCGGGTGGTGGACGTCGGCGGTGGCCTCGGGGTGCCCTTCGAACCCGACCGGCTCGGCGAGCGCCCCTTCGACCTGGAGGTCTTCGGCGCCGGCCTGGAACGGCTGCGCCCCCCGGCCGGCGTCCGGATGGTCTTCGAGCCCGGCCGGGCGCTGGTGGCCGACTGCGGCTGGTACGCGGCGGAGGTGACCGACGTCAAGGTGGTCCACGGCGGCGCCTTCGCGGTCCTGCGTGGCGGTATCCATCACTTCCAGCTGCCGACGTCCTGGGAGATCGTCCACAACTTCGCCGTCGTCCCGCGCGACGACTGGCCGCCCGGCTGGCCCCGGCCGCAGGTGAGCGCGGGCCCGGTGACCGTGGTGGGGGAGCTGTGCACCCCCGAGGACACCCTCGCCCGCGACGTGACCGTCGACCGGCTGCGCGCCGGCGACGTCGTCGTCTTCCCGATGGCCGGCGCCTACGGTTACGAGTTCGCGATGCACGAGTTCCTCGGCCACCCACGCGCCCACCGCGTCGTCGTGGACTGATCCCGCTGCCCCGCTGCCCCGCTGCCCCGCTGTGACGCGGAGTCACGGCGGGGCCCGGTGTCACGGCGTCCGGAGCACCGGGAGGTCGAACCAGAGGTACTTGCCGGACTCCACCGACACCGCGCCCCAGCTGCCGGCCAGGGCGTCCAGCACGAGCAGGCCGCGGCCGCCCTCGGCGTCCGGGTCGGCGTCGCGGCGCTGCGGCAGGGTCGTCGACGTGTCCGAGACCGAGGCGTGGACGAGGCCGGGCCGCAGCTCGACCAGCAGCCACACCGGCGGCCGGCCGTACTTGACCGCATTGGTGACGAGCTCGCTGACCAGCAGCTCGGCGGTGCACCGGGTGTCGTCGGGCAGATCGGTCAGACCCAGGCACTCACGCAGAACCCGCCGCGCCTGTGGGACGGCGGACGGCAGGTAGGGCAGCTCGGCGAGGATGTGCGTGGCCGGGGGGCGACACGAGCTCGCCTGCCGCACCACGTTCATCGGAACCGACGTAGGACTCATCGATCACCATGTCTGAACGGGGACATCCCGGACCGCCTACCCATCGGATCGCCTGAGCAATCTCCTACGCGATGTTGTGTGACGAACGTCCGGCGATGGTGTCGGCGCCATCGGCGGGTGTCGTGCCATCGGTGCTCCAACTAGTTCACCACACCGGCGAACCACCTTCACTCCGGGGCACCGCCGGCGGCCGGGCGGCCGGTGGGCCGCCGACCGGCGGGTCGACGGTCGGCCCGCGGCCGGGGGATCGGCCCGCGGCCCGGGGATCAGTCCGCGACCCGGGTGACCAGGATCGCGACGTCGTCGCGCAGGTTGCCGCCGGCGAAGCGCTCGGCGGCCGTGAGGACCCGGTCGGCCACCCCCTGCGCGGACAGGCCCGCGCAGCCGGCGACCGCGTCCACCAGCCGCTGGTCACCGAACAGCTCGCGCCCGCGGCGCGCCTCCACCACCCCGTCGGTGTACAGCACCAGCGACTCCCCGGCGTGCAGATGCAGGTCCAGGCCGGGGAAGGACGTCTCGTCGTCGTCGAGCACGCCCAGCAGGGTGCCCGGCCGGCCGACGAGCGAGGCCGTGCCGTCCCGGTGCAGGACGACCGGCTGCGGGTGACCGGCGAGGTGCAGCCGCAGCCGGGCGCCGTCGGTCTCGGACGGCAGCAGCGACGCGGCGGCCAGGGTGCAGAACCGGCCCTGCCCGTTCGGGTGGGAGGTGGCGGTGTCCCGCAGTGCCCGGTTCAGTTCGACCAGCAGCTCGGCGAGGTCCGCGCCCCGCCCGGTGAGCAGCCGGAGTACGGCACGGGCCACACCGGTGACCGTGGCGGCCTCCGCGCCCTTGCCGCAGACGTCGCCGATGGCCACCGTCCAGCCGGTCGGGCCGGAGATCAGGTCGAAGAAGTCCCCGCCGACGTCCAGGCCGGCGGACTGCGCGGCGCCGTAGGCGGAACCGAGATCCATCCCGGGGATGTGGGGCAGCGCCGGCGGGCGCAGGCCGGCCTGGAGCGTGCCGGCGAGCTCCACCTGGCGGCTGTAGAGCCGGGCGTTGTCCACGGCGAACGACGCGCGCCGGGCCAGGTCCGCGAGCAGGTCGATCTCGTCCGCGAGGAAGGTGTGCCCGGCCGGACGGCCGAGCGCGAGCACGCCCAGCACCCGCCGGCGCGCCTGCAGGACGACGACGAGCGCCGGCCCGCCGAACGCCGTGACGGTCTGGACCTGGTCGCCGCGGGCGGCGCGCACGGCGGCCATGAGCGCGCCGTCCGGGTCGACGGCGGCCTCGTTCAGCGCCGCGGTCTCGGACTCCTCGGCGTGCCCGACCGCCTGCAGCTTCGGGCCGGCGTCCTCCCGGTTGAGGTACACCGCGCACCACTGGGCGAGGCGGGGGACCGGCAGCCGGGCGAGCAGCGTGAGCGAGTGGGTGAGGTCCAGGCTGCCGGCGAGCAGGTCGGACGCCTCGGCGAGGAAGGACAGCATCCCGATGCGGCGCTCCTCGGCGCGCCGCATGTCGCCGCCGCCGAGCGCCAGCGCCATCCACCGCGAGACGAGCTGGATCCGCTCGATGTCGAACGGGTCGCGGTCGAATCCGGCGTGCCGGGTGTCGTCGTGGGTGTCCGCGGCGCCGTACGGCCACAGTAGGAGCTCGCCGAGGCTGTCCTGGGTCGGGTCCAGGGCGAACACCCGGGCGTCGGCGCTCGGCCCGGTGCGCCCGAGGGCGGCCACGGTCTCGGTGCGCCCGCCGTCCTGCGAGGGCCGCTGCACCCGGCCACCGGCCGCCGGGACGGCGTCCAGGAGCTGGGCGAGCAGCTCGGAGACCTCGCCCTCGGCGGTCAGCGCCCGCGCGGTGTCGCGGGCCAGCAGCCGGGGCAGCCGGATCGACATCGCCGCCGGCGCCCGGGTCGTCACCGTGGTGATACCGGCGCCCGCTCCGGCGGTGGTCAGCGGGAGATCGTCGAGAAGCGACGCGCCGAGCGGGCCCGGTGGAGGGCCCGAAGGTGTGGGCTGCGGGGGTACTGGATCGTGCGTGACGCTCGGCGCCGGACGGCGGTCGTCCAGCGCGGCCGAGCGCCGCGGGTCCTCCCGCCGCCGGGAGTCCAGCCGGAACCAGACCGTCTTCCCGCCGGCGACGTGTTCCGTTCCCCAGGAGCTGGCCAGGGCGTCGACCAGGGCCAGCCCACGCCCGTCCTCACGCAGGCCGTCGATGCCGGCCGGGCCGCCGCCGACCGCCTCGAGCCCCTCGAGGCCTTCCAGGCTCTCCAGGCTCTCGATGTCCTCGTCGAGGTCGGTGGGCTGCGGGCGGCGCACGGCCGTCTCGCGCCGGCCGACGCCGATGCGCACGGGATGGCGGTCGCCCACGGCCACCCGCACGCTGCCGTGCTCCTCGGCGACGTCGACCGTCGCGACCGTGCCGGCGTGCACGACCACGTTGGTGACCAGCTCCGTGACCAGCAGCAGCGCCGAATCCAGCGTGTCCTCGTCCAGCCTGCCGCGCAGCGTCTCCTGCACGAACCGCCGTGCCGACCGGGGTGAGTCGGCGGTCGGTGGGAGGGCGACCGAACGCGGGGGAAGGCGCCGGTCTCCGGCCTGTGCCGCGGGGTCGGCGTTCATGTGGCTCAGTCTCTCCTGCGTTGTCCTCGGTAAGGCGGATACTGGCGGCTGATGCGCTCGGTCCGAGCGTGCCCGTCGTGAAGTTGTTCAACATGAAGTCGCTCGATGTGAAGTCGCCCAGTCTGAAGTCGCTCAGCGTGAAGTCGCCCAGTCGGAGACGAAGGTCCACGGCGGAACCACAGTCCGGATCGATCGCACGACACCATCACACTTCCCCTCCACGGATGCGTTCCGCACCACCGACCGCCCCACGCCCGTCCGTCGCCGAATCTGGACCACACCGCCGTCCGCGCCCCGCCGGCGAGCGGGCGCGAACCGCCTCGAGGCCGATCTGAGAGCCGATAATTCCACCGTCACAGGCAAGGTAGGAGACTGATGAGCGCCGACGCGAGCCCCGACCGCCAGCGGTTCCCCGCGAGTGCCGGGGATTCCGGTGGCCCACCCGCGGGCGCCACGGCCACCCTGCCGGCGGGCGCGGCGGTGAACGGAGTGGGCGCGGGCACCGCCCCGGGGCCGGGCGGTGGCACGGACGCCCTGCTCTCCAGCCTGCTCACCGGGCTCGACCGGCTCGTCGACGGCGAGTTCGGGGTCCGGCTGCCGATCGGTGACGGCGTCGGCGGGGATGTCGCCCGCCGGTTCAACGAGCTCGCCGGGATGCAGGAGCGGCACGCCCGCGAGGTTTCCAGGGTGAGTAAGGTAATTCGACGTGACGGTCGTCTCACTCTGCGCATGGACGACCTCGGTGGCAGCGGCGGCTGGGACGAGCTCACGCTCTCGGTGAACTCGCTCATCGACGACCTGGCCCGACCCACCCACGAGGTCGCCAGGGTCATCGCCGCGGTGGCCGAGGGCGACCTCTCGCAGCAGATGGCGCTGGAGATCGCCGGGCAGCCGGTGCGTGGTGAGTTCCTCCGGATCGGCACGACCGTGAACACGATGGTCGACCAGCTCTCGTCCTTCGCCGACGAGGTCACCCGGGTGGCGAAGGAGGTCGGCACCGAGGGCAACCTCGGTGGTCAGGCCAAGGTGATGGGGGTCTCCGGGGTCTGGCGGGACCTGACGGAGTCAGTGAACTCGATGGCCGGCAACCTGACCAGCCAGGTTCGCAACATCGCCCAGGTGACCACGGCGGTGGCGCAGGGTGACCTGTCGCAGAAGATCACGGTCGACGCGCGCGGTGAGATCCACGAGCTGAAGTCGACCGTCAACACGATGGTGGACCAGCTCTCCGCGTTCGCCGACGAGGTCACCCGGATGGCCAAGGAGGTCGGCACCGAGGGCAAGCTCGGCGGCCAGGCCCAGGTCAAGGGGGTCTCCGGGGTCTGGCGGGATCTCACCGACTCGGTGAACGTCATGGCCGGCAACCTCACCACCCAGGTGCGCAGCATCGCCGAGGTCGCCGCCGCGGTGGCCCGCGGTGACCTGACCCGCCAGATCACCGTCGACGCCCGCGGCGAGGTGGCGGGCCTCGCGCACACCCTGAACACGATGGTGGACCAGCTCTCGTCGTTCGCCGACGAGGTGACCCGGGTCGCCTGGGAGGTCGGCACCGAGGGCAACCTGGGTGGTCAGGCGCACGTTCGGGGGGTCTCCGGGGTCTGGCGGGATCTCACCGAGTCGGTGAACTCGATGG